>JAIFNN010000067.1 GCA_020047715.1 Bacteroidota bacterium
CCAGGGCCGGTATTTAGCGGTATAGCTGTTTTTTATTGCATTATTATGCTCTTGGAGCCTTCGTGTTATGTCGTCGGTATGTCCGACGTAATATTTATTATGGGAAGCAGAGAATAGAATGTAGACGTAGAACATTAAACTAAAAAAGCCAGAGATTGGTTTTCTCTGGCTTTTATTGGCTCCTCAGGAAGGACTTGAACCTTCGACCTACGGATTAACAGTCCGCCGCTCTAACCAACTGAGCTACTGAGGAAAATATTGTTAATTTGAACAACGCATCATCCCTCTGAATTTTGCCTCGCAAAACTAATAGCTTTTCCTTAATAATACAATATATTTGCTAAAAAATTTGAAATAACAATTTCTATACCTTCCTCTCTATGAAAATTCTAGGAATGGGCAATGCCCTGGTTGATATTATGACCCAGCTAAAAGACGATTCTATTCTCGACAGGTTCAAATTCCCAAAGGGAAGCATGACGCTGATTGATAACGAGATGTCGAGCTATTTATACAACGAAACCATCGGCCTTGCAAAGCAGAAAGCCTCCGGTGGCTCTGCTGCAAACACTATCCATGGTCTGTCGCACCTCGGGGTCGAAACATCGTTTATGGGGAAAATCGGAAACGATGAATTAGGGAAATTCTTCAAAAGAGACATGAAAATTAATGGGATTAACCCCATTCTTTTCAATTCCATTACCGAAACCGGTCGTGTTTTGGCAATGGTTAGTCCCGATTCGGAAAGAACAATGGCCACCTATCTGGGTGCAGCCGTCGAACTCGATGCACAGGATCTTTCTGCGGATATTTTCAAGGGATACAACTTTTTTTATATCGAGGGATACCTGGTTCAAAACAAAGAGCTGATTCAAAAAGCGCTCCGGTTGGCTAAACATTCGGAAGTCAAAACATGTATCGATCTGGCTAGTTATAATGTTGTATTGGAAAATATTGATTTCCTCAAATCGGTAATTGCCGAATATGTAGACATCGTATTTGCGAACGAGGAAGAAGCAAAAGCTTTAACCGGGAAAGCACCTGAAGAGGCCCTGGATGAAATTGCTGAAATGTGCGAAATTGCGGTTGTAAAAGTCGGGCCAAAAGGATCACTCATCAAAATCGGTTCTGAGATAACCGTTGTACCTGCCCGTTTGACGAAAAGCATTGACACCACCGGTGCGGGCGATTTGTATGCCGCAGGTTTTCTCTACGGTATAGGAAAGGGTCTCCCGGTAACAGTTGCAGGGGAGATTGGTTCCATCCTTGCTTCCAGGGTAATTGAGGATTTCGGGGCTAAAATGAACGAATCCACTTGGGAAGTGCTGCGCAGAGAAATCCAGTCTCTCGAAATCGCTAATTCCTGAATACTTTTAGAATAATCCGTGTAGCTGCGCGTTAACCTTGTCGATTACAGCATTCACATCCGCTGGCTTGTCGGGGAAGTTGTAATTGTCTGCATCGATGATCAATAACTTACCCAGGTTATAGGTTTCCACCCATGCTTCATAACGTTCGTTCAAACGCTTGAGATAATCAAGACGTATGTTGTTTTCGTATTTCCGGCCACGGCGCGAAATCTGGTTCACAAGTGTGGGGATGCTGGCTCTCAGGTAAATTAGCAGATCGGGGGGTTCAATGAGCGACGACATGAGGTTGAACAGCGCAAAATAGTTCTCGAAATCGCGGGTTCCCATTAGTCCCATAGTATGAAGGTTGGGAGCAAAGATATAGGCGTCCTCGTATATGGTTCGATCCTGAATTACGGTTTTGTCCGACTGGCGTATCTGAACGATCTGGCTGAAGCGGCTGTTCAAAAAATAGATCTGGAGGTTGAACGACCAGCGTTGCATATCCTCATAAAAATCGTTGAGATAAGGGTTGTCGTCAACATCTTCATATTGCGCTTCCCAGCCATAATGCTTGGCCAGAAGGGCGGTAAGTGTGGTTTTTCCTGACCCGATATTGCCCGCAATGGCAATATGCATATTTTGTTGCTTTTTTGGCGACTCCATTCTTCTTGATTTTATTCTCCGAAATTACAAACATTAACCCATTATCTGCATTCCAAAGTAAAGCTTTTTTATCTAAATAACACGATGGCAATTTGGGTTAATTGCCTTCCAATGGATTAATGGCATGTTTGTAGATTGAGAATCCTTCCGGGGAAAGAACAAAAACCTGATCTTCAAAAAACCAGGCATTCAGAATGCCGGGTTCATCGGGCAAATAAACTTTTTTTATCTTCAGATTTCTATAATCGTAACAATAGATTATTTCGTCCCTGAAAAAATACAAGGCCTTGTTATCTATCTGGAAATCAATAATTCCGGGCAATTGGTAGGCCGTCTGATAAGCCCCGTTTTGATTTAAAACCAGAATCCCGTTTGAGGGCACGTTAAGGTATATTTTGCCCGCATACGAAACGATATGATTGGGCCGGTTTGGTGGCAGGAAATATTGATTGAAGCTAAGACCGCGCACCACCGGAAAGAAGTCTGTGTTCAGCTTGGTCAGGGAATTGCTCTGAGGCTTATAAAACCACAATCCCCTGTCGCCTGCTGCAAAAACCATTGAAACATCAAATAAGCCAAGCTCCTCGAGATAAATGGGAGCCATTAACTCATTCAGCGAGGAATCGAGCAGGATGATTTTGTTGGATTGCTTGAAGAATAGTACGATTTGGTTTTGGAAGCTGACATCGATAAAGCTTGGGGAACCTTCCTTTTGAATGTTGAAACTCAGGCTGCTGCTGTATGGCGGAGAAAACTTTTGAAATTTGCCTTCAATTATGGCATAAACGTTTTTGTTTGCGTCGCATGAAAACCAGGAATGATTCATCCGGGTATCGAAAACCTTTTCGAACTGGGCGATTCCGGGTGAGGAGAACACTACAAAAGCAAGAAAAAGAAGTTTTCGCAACATTTGGTTTTGGTTTAGCAAGGTGTGCGAGATGTGAAGCGTAAATTTACAGCTCTTTTTCTATTTCCAGCAACTCATCAATGTAATTCCGGTCGTTTGATAATCTTGGCATTTTATTTTGTCCCCCTAACTTGCCCTTTTTTTGAAACCAAAGGTAAAAAGTGCCCTTCTTTATGTTGTTTACTATTGGCATTTCCAGCGCAAAGTCTTTATAACGTTTGGCCTCATAGTCTGAGTTGATCGATTTTAAGGCAGCATCGAGCTCGACGGTGAACTTCCTGAGGTCATCCGGTTGTTTTTCGAATTCAATCAGCCATTGATGACTCCCCTTGGCCTTAAGCTCCATGTAAACGGGTGCGGCGGTGTACTCGTAAACCCGGGCTCCGGTTTTTGAGCAGGCAATATCAAGCGCCTTGTCGGCATTGTCAACCATTACCTCCTCCCCGAAGGCATTCATGAAGTGTCTGGTTCGTCCCGAGATTTTTATTTTATGGGGGAAGAGCGAAGTAAAGTATACTGTATCGCCGATAATATACCTCCATAGCCCCGAATTGGTGGAAATAACAATGGCATAATCGCGGTTGAGCTCCACATCTTTAACGGTATATACAGGAGGGTTAGCCTCATTTATTTTTTCAAGGGGGATAAACTCGTAGAAGATGCCATAATCGAGCATGAGCAGCATGTCGTCGGTGGCAGGGTCGTCCTGTATTGCAAAAAAGCCTTCGGAGGCGTTGTAGGTTTCGAGATAATTCATCGAAGCTGAAGGGATAAGAGCTTTAAACTGCTCCCTGTAAGGCGTGAAACTCACTCCCCCATGAATAAACAGTTCCAGATTTGGCCATACCTCCAGAATACTTTTTTTCCCGGTGTAGTCGAGTATGTATTTAATCAAAACCATGGTCCAGGAAGGGACTCCTGAAATTGAGGTCACATTTTCTTCAATAGTATGCCTGGTAAGTTTCTCCAGCTTCTCTTCCCATTCGGGCAGAAGGGCTATTTTTGAAGTCGGGGTCTTAATGAAGGTCGACCAGAAAGGCAGGTTTTCGATCAATATAGCCGACAAATCGCCATAGTAGGACCGGTTGGAAAAGTTGTTGATCTGGTGGCTTCCCCCTAGCGTCAATCCTTTTCCTTTCAGGATACCGTTTTCGGGGTGGTTGAGGGTGTAAAGTGCAATCACGTCTTTTCCTCCCCTGAAGTGGCATTCCTCTAAGGTTTCATTGCTAACGGGAATAAACTTGCTCTTATCGTTGGTGGTACCTGACGACTTTGCAAACCATTTTATTTCTTCCGGCCAGAGAAGGTTTTGCTCCCCGTTTCTGAGCCTTTCAACATAAGGCTTCAGCTCCTCATAAGTCTGAAGCGGTACTTTTTCCTGAAACTTTTCGATTGATAATTTATCCGAATAGCCGTATCTCAATCCCCATTCGGTTTCCTTTGCCCGAGATACGAGTTTTGTGAATGTCTCATTCTGAACGTTATAGGGATATTGTTTAAACAGATCAATGTTATAGATCCGCTTAAAGTTTATCCAGTTAACTATGGAATTAATGATTGGCATCCTTTTTTAAAAGGGTCAGATAATCATCATTGCATCTCCATAGGTTCCAAACCTGTATTTCTCCTTAATAGCTGTTTTATAGGCTTTCATCAACAAGTCGTAACCTGCAAAGGCGGAAACCATCATAAGCAAGGTGGAGAGAGGGAGGTGAAAGTTTGATATCATGCAGGTTGGAACACTGAACTCGTAGGGAGGAAAGATGAATTTGTTGGTCCAGCCATCATACGGTTTAAGATGTCCATCGGTGGAAACAGAGCTTTCGAGGGTTCTCATCACGGTAGTACCTACTGCGCAGACTCTGCTTTTCCTCTCTTTTGCGGCATTCACAATTTTGGTGGCATCTTCGGAGATCAGAATACGCTCGGAATCCATCTTGTGTTTGGTCAGGTCTTCCACATCCACCGTGCGGAAATTGCCAAGGCCGACATGCAGCGTAATAAAGGCAAAGTCAACGCCCTTAATCTCAAGCCTTTTCATGAGCTCGCGACTGAAATGCATTCCTGCTGTTGGTGCAGCAACGGCGCCCTCATGTTCGGCAAAGATGGTTTGGTAACGGTCTTTGTCTTCGGGTTCAACTTCCCTTTTAATGAACTTGGGAAGAGGGGTTTTGCCCAGACTGTAAAGCGTCTTTTTGAAATCCTCATAATCCCCGTCGTAGAGAAAGCGAAGGGTTCTGCCACGGGAGGTTGTATTGTCGATTACTTCGGCAACCAATATATCGTTTTCGCCAAAATACAATTTATTGCCAATCCTGATTTTGCGGGCCGGGTCAACCAAAACATCCCAAAGCCTTTGTTCGCGATTCAGTTCGCGAAGCAGGAACACCTCAATTTCAGCACCGGTTTTTTCCTTGTTGCCATAAAGCCGTGCAGGAAATACTTTGGTGTTGTTAAAAACCATTACATCCTTATCGTCGAAGTAATTGATAATGTCTTTAAATACTTTATGCTCGATTTCCCCGGTTGCGCGGTCAACGATCATCAGCCTCGACTCATCCCTGTTTTCGGATGGGTATTTGGCAATAAGTTCAAGAGGTAAGGTAAATTTGTATTGCGATAATTTCATGTTAAAAATAGATTAAGTAAATTTTTGACCGGCACCCTTATACGAGACAGTCGGAATTAAGTTACTATAGAAACCAATGTATTTTCAAATTCGTTCAAATTAATTGCATCTTTTACGCTGTATTTCCCGATCCGGGTTCGTCTCAGTTCCGAGAGATATGCCCCGCTTCCCAATGCCAGTCCGATGTCTCGGGCCAGTGAACGTATGTAAGTGCCTTTGCTGCACCTAACCTGTATTTTCATATTAGGCATCTCAAAATCAATCAGTTCGATCGACATTATCGTTACCTTATGAGATTTTAGTTCCAAATCGCTTCCCTTTCTTGCCAGTTCATAGGCCCGGGTTCCATTTATGTATTTTGCTGAAAATAAAGGCGGAACCTGGTCTATTTCCCCAACAAAGCTTTCCAAAACCTTAATAACACCTTCTTTGGTAATATGTTCTGTAGGATAGGATTTATCTACTGCAGATTCAAGGTCAAAAGAAGGAGTTGTTTCCCCGAGTTTTAAACAGGCCTCGTATTCTTTTTCCAGATCCTGGAAGCTGGTTATCTGCTTTGTCATCTTGCCGGTGCAAACAATAATCAGTCCGGTGGCAAGAGGATCCAGCGTGCCGGCATGCCCAACCTTGATTTTCTTGATCCCCAGCCGGTTTTTTAGCAGGATTCTAATTTTATTCACGGCATCGAAAGATGTCCAGTCGAGTTCTTTATCAATTAAAAGAACTTTACCTTCCTGAAAACCCATACTTTCTTTTAAATCAAACATCCAAAATTTTATGCAAATATAAGGGCAGAAATGCCCAAGAGGAGACAATAAATTGAAAAATATATGAGATTTCCTTTTTTCACCAGGTTTATCATCCATTTACAGGCAAAAAAGCCGGTTGTAAAAGCAGCAACAAACCCAACAAGCAAGACGGTTACGGGGAGATTGTCAGATGCGGACATGTCACCCCGGAAAATTTCAAGCATATTTGCACCGATGATGGGCACGAGCACCATTAAAAAAGAAAAGCGAGCCACATCCGCACGCTTGTTTCCAAGGAGTATGCCGGTTGCTATGGTTGAGCCGGATCGCGACAATCCGGGCAAAACGGCCACTGCCTGCGCGATTCCAATTATCAGAGCATCACGGAAGGATATGTCTTTTTCCCCTTCTTTCTTCATTAAACGCGTAAGTCCCAAAAGAATGCCCGTTACCAATAGCATTGAGCCGACAATAGCCAGATTCCCGTCGAAAAGGGCCGAGACTTTTTCTTCAAGAAACAAGCCGACAAAAAGCACGGGAACCATCGACAATGCGATTTTAAGAATATAGGCTGTGGATTCGTTGTATTTCTTGAAAATCCCCTCTTTAATCAGCTTGAAGATCTCGGAGTAGAAAACAAGGATGGTGCTTAAAACAGTTGCCCCGTGCACCACAACGGTGAAGGTTAGGTTTTCATCCGGGTTAATGTTGAGGAGGGCTTTTCCAATCTCAAGATGTCCACTGCTGCTAACGGGCAGAAATTCGGTAAGTCCCTGAACAATTCCAAGGATAAGGGCATCAATCCAGGTCATAGTTATTCTTCGGATTTAGCTTTGGGTTTCTTCATAATGGCCCAGATTTCAAAACCAAAGCCAAAGAGAATCATCATGGGTGCGAGGGTTATCCTTCTGAAGCTGAAGAGCTCTTTTTCGTTAAATACGTTGGGGTCGTCGGAACCTCCCCCAATCATCAGAAGGAAGCCAATTACGATAATGGCAAATCCAACAATTAAAAGCTTGTAATTCTCCATGGTTAGCGGAAAGTCGGGTCTGGTTTCGGTTTTTATCTTATTCATAATATTAAAGGTATAATGCGTCTGTGTTAACATTCAGGTATTTGTTCACTGCAAAGAACGTTGAAATGGAGCTGATTAGTATCCCCGTAAGGATTACTCCCGCGAAAAGCAATGAAAGGATATTCAGATCAACAAAATCCACAAGACCTTCGATTTGGTTTTGCGCCACATAAATTGTTCCCAAAAGGAGGCAGATTGCAATCATGGCCGAAAGGAGTCCATAATAGGCTCCCTTGTAAACAAACGGCAATCTGATGAACCCCCGGGTAGCCCCTACGAGCTGCATGGTGTGGATTATGAATCGTTTAGAATAAACCGAAAGACGAATGGTGTTGTTGATCAGAGTAAGGGCAATAAAGAGAAGAAGTAGGGTGAAGGAGAAAATAATCAGGCTGATTTTTCTAACGTTCTCGTTGATTTCGCTGATAAGGGTTTTCCTGTAGAATATTTCGCTGATTTCCGGATACTTCCTCAAACCCGATTCGATAATGAGAATGCTGTCGGGGTTAGCCCAGGCGGCATTCAGCTTAACCTTGACAGATGCGGGAAGCGGGTTGAAGCCCAAAAAGGAAATAAAATCCTCCCCAAGTGCTTTTTTGGTCTCCTCGGCAGCCTGCTCGCGGGTAATGTATTCGGTGCTTTTAACAAAAACTTTGGCGTCGAGGATTTTACGGAACTGCTGAATGTCGGCCTCACGCACATTATCTTTCAATTCGATGTTGAAACCGATATTTTCCTTAACATGCCGGCTCAGGTTCTGAACATTCAAGATGAGGAAACCCGCGATGCCAAGGAGAAAGAGCACAAGCGAAATGCTGATAACCGTTGTGAGGTACGAACTGGTAAGCCTTCTTTTGACGATTTGGTTTTCCTGAATGCTCATGGGTAAGCGGTTAAAAACATCGCCAAAGATAGCAATTAAACATAAAAGATGAAAGTATAAGGCCGAAAGTGCAAAACCCTCGATTCTTGGAGGGTGCGCGACGGTATTTCTCCCCCGTTAAAACATTGGCTACTTAACAATTTCCACCCAGCCGAATTTGTCCGCCTCATCCCCATATTGTATGTCGACCAGGTGATGATAAAGTTTTGTGGAGATCGGACCGGGAAGGCCGTCTTTGCAAAAGGTATAAATTGTGTTTGTGTCGGGATCGACAATTTTCCCGATGGGACTTATTACGGCAGCGGTACCGCAGGCTCCGGCCTCATCGAATTCCGAAAGTTCACCGACCGGGATATGCCTTTTCTCCACTTTCATACCCATATCGGCTGCGAGTGCCTGCAGGGATTTGTTTGTAATGGAGGGTAATATGGAGTCGGACTCAGGGGTAATGTAACTATTCCCCTTAATGGCAAAAAAGTTTGCCGGACCGCACTCGTCGATATATTTTCTTTCTTTGCTGTCGAGATACAAAACAGTTCCGTATCCCAGATCATGCGCTTTTTCAAGAGAGATCAGGCTGGCGGCATAGTTTCCTCCCACTTTGATGTTTCCGGTTCCATGGGGGGCGGCGCGGTCGAAATCTCTGCTGATCATGATGTTACCCGGTTTAAATCCCTCTTTGAAATAGGGGCCAACCGGAGTAACAAACACGAGAAATGTATATTCTTTGGCAGGTTTAACGCCAACTTCAGGACCGGATCCAAAAAGCAGGGGTCGGATATATAAGGAAGCACCTGTGCCATAAGGGGGCACAAACTTTTTGTTCAGGCTTACGGCTTTTATCACTGCTTCGTGGAACAGTTCGGTTGGCACCTCTGCCATTTTAATGCCGCGTGCAGAACTTTGCATGCGTTTTGCGTTTTCGTCCCAACGGAACACGCGGATCTGACCGTCTTTGCCCATATAGGCTTTAAGTCCCTCAAATGCTTCCTGTCCATAGTGCAGACAGGTAGCAGCCATGTGTATTGTAAGGTATTCTGAAGAGGTAACTTCCAGCTCACTCCATTTTCCATCTTTGAATGTTGCGCGAACATTGTAGTCGGTTTTGGAATATCCAAAACCTATGTTTTTCCAATCGGGATTCATTATTTTATATATAAGGAAGCCCAAAAATAACGATTAATCTGCGATCTGGCAAGTTCCTTGTCGATGTTATACAATTTATTTCCAGTCATCGGCCTGTATTCGGCTAAGCTGTTCCTCAATGGGAATTTCCCGCAGACGACGGGCAGAGTCGGTATAGAAGGTGTAATTTTTAACAATCGCGAGCTGGTTTCTCTTAAACTCCAAAACATCGACCGATTTCAGATATTGATTCTGCTCCAGGAACAGAAGTTTATAAAGTCTTGTGTAATCTGCCCTGCCAACAAATTCCATTTTCACGTCGTAAAGCACCATCTCTAGCATGTTTTTGGGCTCTGGAGGCCACTTGGTTGAAAGGATCAGGTTGCTGATTTGGGTAATTTGTTTTTCAGAATAGTTGAATTCCGGGAGAATTGCGCGGGCATACTCAGCCGATCGGTTTTCCTGGTTGTCGTATGCTTCGGTGTAGCCAACGTTGAGCAGCAGAACGGAAGTCTTGATAATCAGTTCCTCCTCCAGGTCCAGGTTGGCAGCTTTGGTAAGCAGACCGCTGAACTCGTAGAGGTGTCGGGCGTATTCGAGGGAGTGGAAAAGAAGGTCTTTATGCAATTCCGCCTCCAGTTTGGCGAACACCAGTTCTTCAACATCTGCGATGCGGAGCATCTGGAGCTTGAGGAAGAATTTGCGGTTTGGGAGGCCAACCAGGTTTATGGACAATTCAGGCCGCAGACCCTTTACAAAATACATGTCAATATTGCCTTTGTATTTTACCGGCAGCTTGCCGCGGTACTCGCAGATAAAATAGTCTTTAACCAGTTTGTAGGTTTCGCTTGATATATTCACTTTTCCCGCCTCACCGGTCGATTCCATGCGGCTTGCTGTATTGACGGTGTCGCCCCAGATATCGAAGGATCTTTTTTTGTGGCCGATGATGCCGGCAATTACCGGCCCCGAATGGATTCCGATACGAAGGTCCCAGATATCGATTTTCGTTTTTCTCAGTTGCTTCATGTAATTCTGCATTTCCAGTGCGGCTAAGACAACTTCCACGGGGCTGGTTACGCTTTTTTTCGGTATACCTCCCGCTGCCATGTAAGCGTCGCCGATGGTTTTGATTTTCTCGATGTTGAATTTCTCCACCACCGAATCGAAATGAAAAAAGAAGCGGTCGAGCTCGTCAATAAGCATCTCGGGGTTCATCGATTCGGCGATTTTTGTGAAGCCCTGAATATCGCTGAAAAGAACCGTTACCATTTCGTATTTGTCCCAACGAGTTTTCTCTTTTACCTTTTCCTCATCGATATTGGAGAAGAAATCAAACTTTTTGTGATTCGTTGCTGGCCCGTTGTTTTTTGTGTCGATGGCAATTCCGCTCGAATGATTGAACATATCCTCGGGGGAGGAGAAAAGGCTTCGTGCTTTGTGCAGATTCAGCAGATAGCTTTTATAGCCGATAAAAAACAGCACTCCCCCGATAAGCACATAAACCACATATGCCCACCAGCTTCGGTAAAAAGGGGGTTTTATCTGAAATAACAGGGAGGTTACACCGGAAGTGCTGTCCATGTAATCTTTGCTGCGAATCTCGAGGTTGTAATGTCCTTCCCTCAGGTTAGGCAAGTAAATGAATGGATCGCTGCTCCACTCAGACCAGCTTTTACCTTTGCCCTTCAAATAATATTGGTATTTGAGTCTTTGGTCGCGGTAATTTGTTGAGCTCAGTCGTATCCGGATACTGTTCTGACTATATGGGATATTGTTCAGCTCGGTTCGCAGCGGCACCCTGAAAAAGTCATAGGATACACCCTGGAAAACAGTTTCTTCCCCGGCACCAATTTCATTGATTATGGTCTTGAAATTTATCGGTTCGGTTGTGTAAAGTGCAAGGTTGAAAAGGAAAACCTGCCTGCCGGTGGACAAGATAATGGCTCGGTCTCCCACAAAGTCGAAAGATGTGTTCAAAAGGCTCAGGAATTGCGGTAACAAAACTTTTGTAAAAGTTTTCTCGGTTCTACTGCCAAACCATAGAACCAAATTATTTTCCTGATTGCGTGAGAGAAACCATGAATTTCCTTCGCTGTCGTCGGAAAAACTGAGGAACTCCACGTTGATGAAATCATTGGTGAGTGATCTTTCAAAATCCGGAAGGCTGCCGGCGAGAGAATAAACCTTTTGGCCCGAAATAAAATGCAATTTGTTTTGCCATTTAAACAGTTCGGTGACTCCTGTGGAATCAGGCAAACCAATTTCGACGGGACCCGCTGCCTCGGGGGAAATTTCATCGTACCTGAATAGCCTTTTTCCATCGGTGGTCCATAAGAGGGAGTCGATGGATAATAGTCTGAGGGAGGTTATCGGGGACGCAAGCTCAAAAGAGTCGGCCAGGTGATTATTGTGCAAGGTGAGGACTTTGATTTTTCCCGGCTCGGAGATGAATATTTTGTGGGATATTGGATCCCAATGCTGATTTATCAGTTTTCCGGAATACAACTGTGTGAATGATTGCCCATGGATTAGGAATATTTTGTTGTTGGTAATGGCCAAAAGCCCGTGAAACGTTGGGATTAGTCGGTAGCAGACTTCTTCAAAGGGGACTTTTATAAACCGATTGTTCGGGGATTCCATGTAGAATAACCCGATGGTGGTGGTGATATATAGTTTGTCGTTGTACGATTTGGCATCGATTATCCGGCCGCAGCTTTCGGGTGTTGCAGCAATCTGTCCAATTGTAAAAGGGAATTCGATGCGGGTTAGCGATTTTTCCTGAAGGATAAAAATGTTTCCCGAGGACTCCATCACCATATCGATGATTTCCGAATTTGGGATGACAAAGGAGGTGCTGACCCTCATCTTAACCAGCCCGTCGTTTCCGCATAAGATCAAAGAGTTCCTGCTATCGGCAAAGAGATACTCATCGGGATTGAGAGGGATTTCCCCGACCAAATTGCCGGTGAACAACTCAGGCCAAACAGACAGGATATGAAAAGAACTGTTTGTAACATAACATTTGTTGTTGCTGCCAATTATAAGAAAGCCATCCTTATGAATGTGTACCGATCGGATTGGAGGTCCGTAGAACACAAAGCTGCCTTGGATGCTGCTGCCCTGAATAACGTTAATTCTGTTACCGGGCTTGAGGGATAGCAGTTTTTTCCCGCACACGAACAGTTCTCCCCCGATAAAATCTTCCTCGATTACTTTGAGTGTTTTAGTATTGTAAGAAACCAGAAATGAATCTGTTTGCAAATAGACGTTATTATCAATGCTTTTAATATCTTTAGCCTGTGCAAATGAAGTAAGTTTTTTGGGCAGGAGGCTGTTAAGATTATGGGCGATGAATTTTTTTGATGAGTCTGGAAACAGGTAACCAAAAACATTCTCTCCCGCGAAATAAATGACATTATTAGCGTTTCGTGCAAGGAGAACCTCGCCTTTTACACGAACATGGGACCAGGAAAAGCCGTTAAAGATGCTTATTTTGTCTTCTTGCCCCAGAAAAAGAATGCCCGATTCGTCGAATAATATGCTGTAATTTGGAGCCGTATTCATTATTTTATGAGGCTCAAAGCTTCTGGCTACAGCAGTTCTATTTAGCAAGGTATCGGGCAATGAGGCTGCTTTTGCGGATAGCAGCGGAATCAGTGCGATTAAAAAAATTATCTTAATCTTATACGTAGCATTAAGAAAATACATAACTTGTGAGTTGAAATGGGAAGTAGCTTCTAACCCTGATCAAATTTAAATAATTATTCAATAAATCATAAATTAATCTATAAATCCAGGATTAATGGAAAACTTGAACAAACCGATTATTGTGCCTTGGGACTTTACGCAGATCTCCCAGTTTGCATTTGAACATGCAGTAAACCTTTCCAATATTCTTAAAAAGGATATCATACTTCTGCATATTGTTGAGAACTCTGCGGATATTGAGTCATCTTTCGAGAAGCTTAAACTCAAAACACAGGAGCTGAAGAAGATTTTTATGGTAAGTTCTCATCCGGTTGTTAAAACCGGTAACATTTTCGAGACCATTAAGGAGGTTTCGCAAGAATACAAGGCCGAAATGGTAGTGATGGGAACTCACGGTATCAAGGGATTTCAGAAAATCATTGGAAGTCGCGCACTCAAAGTTATTGCAAATTCCAAAATGCCTTTTGTGGTTATTCAGGATAGACCCAAAACGCCAAAATTCGATACCATAGTGTTCCCTATCGATTTCAGGACCGAGAACAAGGAAAAAGTAAGTTATATACATTATCTGTCGTCCAATTTCAACGCCAAGTTTCTGCTCTTTAAGCGCAAGGTGAACGATAAGGGATTCAAGAAGAAAATCGCTTCGAACCTTCTGTATGTTGAGACTTTTTTAAAAAACAACGACATTAAGTATGAGATATTCAACGCCGACGGGAAAATGAGCTTTGAGAAAGAAACCGTTAACTTCAGCAAAGAGCAGGGAGCCGATATGATTCTTGTTCTTACAACAAAAGACATAAACTTCCTCGATTATCTGATCGCTGCCCGGGAGCAATATGTGATTGCAAACCCTGAAAAAATACCCGTTATGTGCATTAACCCAAAGCCGGCAAAATTGGCCTCTGGTTTCAGGGCTCTTGGCGGATGACAGGATTCTGTCACGTTTTTTTTTTAAACAAGGCTGCGGCCTTGTTTTTTATTTCTGCTCTTTTTTGTCAAATTTGCCGACACGATGTCTTAAACCCGGAAATAGACCATGAACCTGATATTTGCCACGAACAACCTTCACAAACTTGATGAGATCCGGGTACTGACACACAATAGGATCAGAATCCTTGGGCTTTCGGAGGCCGGCTTTCAGGGGGAAATTCCGGAGGAGTATCCTACCCTTGAACAAAACGCCTCACAGAAAGCCTGGTACATTTACAACAGACTCAACCAAAATTGCTTTGCCGACGATACTGGTCTTGAAGTTGAGGCCTTGGATGGCGCCCCGGGTGTTTACTCGGCAAGGTTCTCCCGCATTGGGGAGCTGCAATACCCCGAACTGGACGTTACCGAAGGCAATATAAAAAAACTGCTGGCAATGCTGGAGGGCAAAACAAATCGGCGAGCCCGGTTCAGAACGGTCATCTCAATTATTGTCGAAGGACAGGAAACACAGTTCGAGGGGGTCGTTAATGGAACCATAGCAAGCGTAGAATCCGGTACCAGAGGCTTTGGCTACGATCCTGTTTTTGTTCCCGACGGCGAGACTCGCACTTTTGCGGAAATGAATATCGGGAAAAAGAACAAAATCAGTCATCGGGGTGTTGCTACAAATAAGCTGGTGGATTTTCTAAATCTCTAGGCTTGCCGGATAATAAAAACGACGGTTTTTTCGTATCTATGAGATTATTAAGCATGCTCTTGCTCAATCCGCATAGGTTTTTTATTCCAGGGGTTGAAGAGTTCTGATCCTTTGCGATTGGCGAAATATGAATTGGGTGAACGCATTCAAACAGGGAAATTATATGAATATCAGGTTTCTTTTCTTTTTTCTTCTGGGGGTTTTCAGTTACGATGCAATTGCCCAGAACCGTATCGGCAGCTGGCGCAGTCATCTTCCCTACGCCAATGCTTCCAAACTTATACTGGCGGGCGACAAAACGTACTGCTCTACCGACGGAGGCTTGTTTTACTTCAATCAGGCCGACAACAGCATCGACAAAATCTCCAAGGAAAACGGCCTTTCTGACACCGAAATTTCCACCCTTGCCTATTCATCGGAGTACGGAATCACCATTATTGCTTACAGCAATGCAAACATCGATTTCATTCTGAACAATTCCGTTATCAATTTCCCTGATATCATGAGAAAGCAGATAATGGGTGACAAGCGGATCAACAGCATAAATATTCAAGGTGATTATGCCTATTTCAGCACCGGATTTGGCATTGTTGCCTTGAACCTGGTTCGCAGGGAAATCAGTTGGACCATCGACAAAATAGGCGAAGGAGGTCTTCCGATCAAAGTAAATGAAACCTGCATCGAGGGAGGTTATTATTATGCTGCAACCGATCAGGGCATTTACCGTGCGAGCTTAACTGCACAAAATATTCAGGATTATAATTACTGGAACCGAATCAGCGATATCCCGAACTTCAACAAAAAATTCAACGCAATTATCGCTTTCGACGGAATCGTTTACGCATCCCACAGAACCGGAACACCAGCCGGCGATATTATTTATTCATGGGACGGAGCGGTGTGGACCCGATTCCCACCCTTCAACAACGACGATTGCAATCATTTCTCAAACTGGAATGGAAAACTGGTCGTTTCGAGCAGGTATCATGTTCATGTCTATCAAAATGAAGTGGAAACAGACCTTATTCTCGTCAATTCCCCAAAATGTGCCTATATCGATCAAAATTCGGTTCTTTGGGCGGCAGACTCCGAAAAGGGACTGGCACGGCACGACCTGAAGGATGGCAGCAAAGAGTTCATCGTACCAAATGGACCTTCGACCAATTCAGTTTCTGACATAAAAATTTCGGGTGATATTGTTTATTCCGTTCCGGGTGGCCCAACTTCTTCAAACAATAACCAGTTCAGAAACGGTGAGGTTAATACCTTTAAAGACAGCGAATGGAATAGTTTCAAAAGAACCGAGTACAAGGATTTTTACCGCATTGCTGTTGACCCGGCCGATCCGAAGCATTATTTCGTGGGAAGCTGGGGCTATGGATTGTTCGAGTTCCGAAACGACTCCCTCTACAAAAGATACAAGGAAGACAACAGCAGTCTGCAAACTATTATTCCGGGCGATTTTTCCAGGCTCGGTGGTCTGAGCTACGATAATGAAGGGAATCTGTGGGTTTCGAATGCATCTGTCCCTCAACCTCTGTCCGTTCTTCTCAAAACAGGGGAGTGGCAAAGTTTTGATCTCAACAATATCCTTCCTACAACCATTTATACAGGAGACATTGTTGTAGCACAGTCGGGGTATAAATGGATGATCCTTACGTCCCATACCCGGGGACTGCTGGTAATGGACGACAACGGTACCATTGAGAACCCCGATGACGACCGCTACCTGAAGCTCGATATCAAGGATGAGAATAACGCCATCATAACCAACGATGTATATTCTATCGCCGAAGACCGGGAAGGAAACATCTGGCTGGGAACAAACAAAGGGATATTGGTTTATTATAATCCCTGGGCAGTTTTCGACGGTTCCAATTTCTATGCGCAGTCTATTACCATTCCAAGAATCGATGATCCAAAATTTGGTGATCCTCTGTTGGGAACTGAAACGGTCACCTCTATCGTTGTAGATGGTGCCAACCGAAAGTGGCTGGGCACGAAAAATGCAGGCGTATCGCTTGTTTCTGACGATGGCCTCAAACAGATCCATAATTTTACCATGGAGAACAGTCCCCTCTTATCGAATTCCATTACCACTATTTCCATAAATGAAAAAAACGGGGAGGTTTTCTTTGGAACGGATAAAGGCATCATCTCATTTGTTGCTGAGGCAACCGGACCGGAGGAGAATTACCAATCCGTACTTGTTTTTCCGAATCCCGTCAGAGAAAGTTACACGGGCGATATTGCTATCAGCGGGCTTACAGAAAATACTCTGGTAAAAATTACCGATCTGAATGGAAATCTGGTCTTCGAGACCATTTCCCTCGGGGGACAGGCATTATGGGATGGGAATAATTTCCGGGGAGAGAGGGTGAGAACGGGAGTTTACCTGGTTTTTTGCTCTAGCGATGACGGGACCTTGAGTCACGTTACTAAATTGCTGTTTATTCACTGATCCCCTCTGTTTTTCCCAGGGGAGGAAAACTTGTTCCGATACTATTGACCTGATGGTTTAATTTCGAGTTTTTAATTTTAAAACATGTCGTTAGAGAGTACCCGGGGGATTGTTTTGCAACAGATTAAGTATGGCGATACGAGCCTGATTTGCCAGATCTATACCGAACGATATGGCCGTAAATCTTTTTTGTTCAAAGGGATCCGCTCGAAGAAGTCAAAAATACACGCCAACATCCTGCAGGCACTTTTCATGCTCAACCTTACAGCTTATGTTAAGGAGGGAAAGGATATGAGTCTGGTTAAGGATGCTTCCCCGGCTCTGATTTTCTCGCATATCCCCTATGATATCCATAAAAGCGCTCAGGCTATGTTTATGGCAGAGGTGTTGAACAAATGCCTGCATGAAGAAGAGCCCAATGCGGTGCTGTTTGCGTTTGTCAGGAATTCGATAGAGTATTTCGACCTGATGGGAGCGGGCTCTTCCAATTTCCACATTCTTTTTCTGGTGAAACTGAGCAAGCATCTGGGCTTTTATCCCAGCGCGAAACTGAATCCCGACGAAATGGTTTTTGACATGAAAGAAGGGATCTATATGCCCGACCTT
>JAIFNN010000034.1 GCA_020047715.1 Bacteroidota bacterium
CATTCGTGTTCGATTTGAAATAACAGGTATCGATTGCGATTTGACCCACTGCACTCTTTCTAATAATTTAAAACTTGTAATGATTTTTCTGATTAAAATATTACATTTATACTAATTCTGCTTTGAAGGGATTGGGGTTTTTAAATGCATTTCTGAGTGTTTATAATACGTTCAAGGAATCGGGTGAGAAAAACCATCATTACCATTACTTTATCAATTGCAAGAAAAGTTGATTTTTACGATCTGTCATCGCAGAAGCAATTATTGAATTTTGCTCAACTTAAGCCACTGACATGGAAATTCTTGACAATCCACTATCGATTGAGATTCAAGGCAGTTCAATCAGATACTATAGGCAAGGTAAAGGTGAAACAGTGCTTTTTGTTCATGGGATTACCACCTATTCATTTATCTGGAGGAAGATTGCCCCCTATTTCCAAGAAAAATACGATGTTATTCTCATTGATCTTTTGGGCTGCGGAGATTCGGGCAAACCTCTGAATGAAGACTTTTCATTAAAACGACAAGCTCATTTATTAAAAGATTTTTGCGGCAAATTGCAGCTTTCAAAATTCCACATGGTTTGCCACGATGTTGGAGGAGGAATCGGACAGATTTTTGCTGTCAATTTTCCCGAATTACTTTATGATTTAACACTAATAAACTCCGTTGCCTATAATTTCTGGCCTGTTCAGCCCATTACTGCAATGCGAACCCCGATTATCCGGCAAATTGCTATGGCAACTCTCGACTTTGGTATGTTTGAGCTAATTGTAAAAAGAGGCTTATACTATAAGACCCGTTTATCGGCCGAACTGATGGAATACTTCTGGAAACCCATGAAAACAGTCATTGGGAGAAAAAGTTTTCTGCATTTCGCCCGATGTCTCGATAATAAAAACCTCACAGAAATTGAAGCTGAAATAAGGCAAATTAAAATTCCAACATTGATCATTCGCGGAGAAGCAGATGTATATCTGAATGCTTCAATATCAAAAAAGCTTCATTCCGAAATACCTGGCAGTACAATGATCGGGATAAAAACCGGAGGGCACTTCATTCAGGAGGATGAACCTGAAACCATCTCAGATCATATTTTAAACTTCATAAAACGGAAATATGATTACCAAACTTGACAGCTACATTATCGAATTGGAGTCGAAGATTCAAATTCTTGAGCGGGAAAATGAAACATTGTCAGCCAAAGCCGAGGAAAATCTACTCCTGAACCGTGCATTTGAGGAAATCAACCTTTATGATGATATCGAACATTTATTATTAAACACACTGGAAAGCATCTCAGTTTTATTAAGCATTCAATTTTCGGGCATCTTCAGTTTAAACAACGATCATTTCTCCTGCAGATGCAGCTATGCGTTGTTCAGTAACGAGGACACAACAGACATACAACTCGAACTACCTGAAAATCTAATTGATAAATTAAAGTCATTTGAAACTTGTCTCCTCAAAGGGAACGATACCGGAGTTGCACTTATTTACCCGAACACCAGCTTTTCCGCACATACCATTGCTATAGTTCCTGCTGAATCCGAGATATTGAAAAATCAATTTTTTGTTTTTGCAAATGATACTGACGAGCAGGATTTAAGTGACCGGAAAGCTCTTTTTGAAAAAATTGCAAGGATCATTTCCACCAATCTGGATAAAATATATTATCAGAATGAGCTTATCCAATTAAATGAGAAGCTCGAACAAAAGATAGAATCACGAACCATCGACCTGATCAACCAAAACAACGTGTTTGCAACCTTAAACGAGCAATACAAAAAGATCAACGAGGAATTGTTAATATCCAAAGAAAAAGCTGAAGAGAGCGATCGTCTTAAAACTGCATTTCTGCAGAATATGAGTCACGAAATACGCACTCCGATGAATTCAATTATGGGTTTTGCCAGCTTGTTGTCAGACAATTACCAGAACAAATCAAAACTCCAACAATTTTCGAAGATAATAAATCAACGTTGCAATGATTTACTTGATATCATTAACGATATTCTGGATATTGCTAAGATAGAATCAGGTCAGCTTCACGTTTCATACGAAGATTGCAACTTACCCGAGCTGTTTTCCGAGTTAAAATCATTTTTTGCTGAGCATCAGACCCGAATCGGAAAGCAGCATGTCGGTTTTAATATGATTTGCACCTGCGAATCAACAGATCGAAAGATCCAAACCGATACTGTTAAATTGAAGCAAATCCTGATTAACTTAATTGTAAATGCTTTCAAATTTACTGAAACCGGATCTATTGAATGCAGCTGCACCCATGATGACAAAGAGTTGGTTTTTTCTGTTTCAGACACTGGAATTGGAATTCCGACTGACAAACACGAACAGATATTTGAGCGTTTTACCCAGCTGCATCCCATGGGAAGCAATAACATGGGCGGTACAGGCTTAGGCCTTTCAATAGCAAAAGCACTGACAGGTCTATTAGGTGGAAATATTTGGTTGGAATCAGAACCCGGTAAGGGAAGCGTTTTTTATTTTTCCATTCCATATCACATATCTCAAGCTCCGCTAAAAGAAACAAATATTTCCCCGAAAGAGGAAAAAATTCATTTCAATAATAAAAAAATCCTGATTGTTGAAGACGATCTCTACAACGCCGAGTATTTAAAGGAAGCCTTATCCGATTACGGCTTTGAAATATCCGTTACAGGATATGGGAAAGAAGCAATTCAAATCGCATCCTCTCAAGTTATGGATTTAGTGTTAATGGATATCCGCCTGCCTGATCTGAATGGCTATGAAGCGGTAAAAAAAATAAAAGAGTTAAAGCCTCATATTAAGATAATTGCCCAAACTGCCTATGCAGCGCAAGAAGAAAAGCAAAAAGCTCTGGATGCAGGTTGTGTTGATTATATAAGTAAACCTATTAAACGGGATATTTTGATCCAACTGATTGGTAAACACATTTCCTGATATCAGAACAGAGGCCCTGCTAAATTGATCCTACAAGATTTTTATCATCTTTCGGGTGCTTGAGTTTTGGTCCGTCACCAAGGTATAATAATACACCCCGTTGTCAAGGTTCTCAGGATTATAGTCTATCTGATGGGTACCCTTGGCTTTTATTCCTTCAGCATAATTTGCAATCAGCCTCCATTTTGTGTCGTAAACCCTGAAATTGACTTCGCTGCTAGCCGGAATGCTGTATGTGATGACTGTGTTTTGCCGAAAAGGGTTTGGAAAGTTCTGGTTAAGAATAAAATGCGATGAGGGAACCTCAACGCTTTTTATTCCGACCGTAGAAAAGGGGAACGAGTTGGACCACTCGCTCCATTTCAGGTTGTGATCCCTGTAACGCACTCTGAATGAATACGATTTGTTCCAAGCTAAACGAGACGATTTGATGCTTGTCTGATACAAATTGGAAGTGCGATTTTTGTCGATCGGAATAAATTTGCTATCCACGCCATAAATGTTGGTCCAATGCATAAGGGTGTCAAAAACCACCGCTGAATTACCCGAATCGTCAAGAACCTGCAAATGGACCGACATGAGTGAATCGACACCTGAGAACTCCGATGAGAAAAAAGTTACAAGTTGGTCATCAATCTGAATATTTTCTGCTACCGGAGTGGATGGCCCGGGCTGGTCAATCTTACGGTACCAGCTATCTAGCATTTCTGAATCTCTTGGCTTACGCAAATCGCCAAGGCTATACATATTTTCAACCCAGTAGTTATTTGCGATATCGATCTCCAGGATCTGAAAGAAATAGTGATCGAGAGCGATATGGATATCATGGTAGTCGTAGTTTTCAAAAGCACCCCAGGTATCCAAAGGGCCTCCTCCCCCGCCACCACAAACCGTTCTGAAGTCGCTGTCTTTGGTTGGTGAGAGAATAGTCCCCCGCTCAAAGCCATGAGTATGTCCGGTATGCACTTGTTGCACTTTCGAATATTTTTTAATGATGGGGAACAACATATCTCTCACATAATTTGATCCTCCATCGAAAGTATTTACAACAAACCACAGTTCTGAAAATGGAGGGTGATGGAAAAACAGAAAAACGAAATCGATACCAGGGTCGTTCTCCACCTCTGCCAATTTAGTGTTTAGCCAGGCCGACTGTGCATTTCCGTATTGCTCGGTGATATTGGTATTCATGCCAATGAACAAGGAATTCCCAACTTGTACCTGCCAGACCTTTTCTCTGAGGGCGGGATTGAGCGGGAAGACAGACTGTTCATCAAGCTTCAGGTAATTATAAAAGATCGGGTTTTCGCCTTCATGGTTTCCCGCCACAACCATTGTTGGGAGATAGGGAGACAAGGCAGACATGGGTTGGAAGTATTGAACCGTATATTGTCCGACGGAGTTTCCGCTTACAACTACGTCTCCGCTGTGAAATATTCCATTCACATGGTTCTCGATGTCGGGACCGTACAATTCGGCAATTTTCGCGCGGGCGGCTCTCAGAACCTTTCCGGCCATTGTGGTGTCGGAAGCATGGGTATCGCTCAGGAGAACAAACCTGAGTTTCCCGGTATAGGATTCATCGGGGTGGGTTTTGAAGGAATGCACTTCCGAAATCCCATTTCCACTCGCTACCCTGTAATAATATTTTTTGTTCGGCTCAAGGCCGGTAAGTTTCACTGTATGCCAGCGGTAGGGCTGACCGATCAATTCGCTGGATCCGAGTGTAGACGATACCAGAGATAAATCATCACCATACTCGACTTTGGTTCCGAGGGCTGAAGTATCGTGCCAGCAAATCGTCATGGTGTTTTTGCCTGCAGCCTGCAGGTAGGGTATCCTTGTCATAATTGCCGGTCCTGTGTAATGGCCAAAACCGCCCAGCTCAGCCACCTGCTCAGCGTTAAGGGTCTGGTTCCAGATCGAGAGCTCAGAGCAATGTATTGCTCCATCCTCACCGTCTTCATCGGCAAAGATCAATAATAAACTATCAAGGGCAAAACGGCCATCAACAACCTGGATATTTCCGTTATGAAGGGGACTGCCGTCAAGATAATAGGTGAACGAGGTTCCGTTTTTCACAGAAATAACAAGTCGGTACCACTCATTCGGAACAACAGTAAATCCCGTATAACCAACTGCAGCAACACCAATGTTGCCGCCGGTGTTGATAAACAGATCACCGTCGCTGTTATTGTTCACGCTAGTCTGAAAGAAAGAATGCCAGGAATCTATTGTCGGGACTTTGAAATCGAATTGCAAGGTGTATTCGTTAACCAATGTTCCTCCTCCATTTGCAGAGATACCATGCTTCATTTTGTAATAACTGCCAGATCCGATTAGCACTGCCCCATTTCCCTCTTCAGGTCCGGGGGAAACTGTTTGGGAACCAACCAAGGTCAGGTCATTTCCATAACCGGCCTGTACGCGGGTAAGGTTTGATTCATCGTCGAATTTCCACCAACCCGCTCTTTCGGGAATTATTGCGTGAGTGTAGGCAGTGATGAAAAATAAACCAGCAAGAAAATACAAAGTCTTTTTAATTCGCATATCAACATCATTTTAGTTGGAGAAAACATGGTATACCTAATAAAAGGAATTGCCTGAAAAGCCTCAAACTGTAATCATTTTTTCTATTCTGCAATTACTAACATAACAACGGTTTTTCATTAACCGATGAAACGGGCTTTTCAGACAATCCTTTTAAAGGCAATTCTAATAGATTCTGTTTTTTACTTAATCACAATCATTTTACGAACACTGGTTTCATTATTGCTGTTCATTTGGAAATAATAAACCCCATTAGCCAATTTATCCGAGCGAAGTTCGAGATTATATTTCCCAGGGGATTTCACTCCCTCGCTTATAACCTGCACTTCATTTCCTGCCATATCCAGAACGCGGAAGCTAACATTTCCGGTTTTGTTAACCTGGTAAGAGAAGGTGGTACTGTTTGAGAAAGGATTGGGATAATTCTGATCCAGTCCCGAAGTATTCCTGATTTCCCGTTTCAAAACCGAGGTGGTGATAGGAGTAGATGCATCGCCCAATTTAGCCACTTGGTCAGCCGTTAGAGACACATCCCAAATACCTAGTTCTGAGCAGTAAATTGCGTTATCGTCGCCATCGTCATCGGCAAATATGAGAAGGACATCCGATAGGGCAAACCTACCATCAATTGCTTGTCCGGCAGATTGGAGCCAGGGTTCTCCATTCACAAAAATCTTAAAGAACACACCGTTCTTAACAGAGATGATCATTCTGTACCAGCCTCCTGCCAAAACGGGATTGGAAGAATATCCGGTTGTGGCTGTGCCGATAAAATTAGCCGATGAATTGGTAAACAAGTCAGCATCATCAGAGTTATCGACAGTGGTTTGAATAAAGGCGTGCCAAACATTTACCTCAGGAACACTGAAATCGATCTGTATAGAATAATCATTTACCATGGTCCCGTCACCGTTGCCGGAGATTCCATGATACATCTTAAGATAACTCCCAAGAGACAAGTTGGTTGCACCATTTCCTGCTTCAGGTCCTGCAATTGCTGATTGCGCACCCATAACTTCAAGATCAGAACCGACATCTGCCTTCAGCAGATTAGCGGAGTCATCAAACTTCCACAATCCAACGCGCATCGGGACGGTTCCAACAGGATCGCCACCTAATTCCATCACTTCGTTATCGGTTAGAGCCACTTCCCAAATACTTAACTCAGAGCAAATAATTGCACCATCGTCGCCATCATCATCGGCAAAGATCAGCAGAATATCATCGAGAGCGAATCTCCCGTCCTTATCCTGGCCAACACCATCCACCCAAAGGTAGCCGTTAACATAAATCTTGAAGAACGAACCATTTTTCACAGAAACAACCAGTCTGTTCCATGTATTCGCAGTAATGGAACTTGTTGAATAACCAACAGTTGCATTTCCAATGGTGTAGTCGCTACTTTTGGTAAACAACTCGGCATCGGAGGCATTTGCAGCATCTGTTTGGAAGAATGCATGCCATTTACCCGTTTCCGGAACCATAAAATCCATTTGGATGGAATACTCATTAACAAGAACGTCTTCCCCATTGAGGGCAATTTCATGATTTACCTTGAAATAACTGTTCAAATCCATTTTCACAGCTTTGTTATCTGCTGTAGGACCAGCAACTGATTCCTGTGTCCCAACCAATTCAAGCGGCAAACCGATTTCAGCTTTCAAGAGATCGGCAGCGTCGTCGAATTTCCATGAACCCATTTTTGTTCTTACCCTTGCACGGTTGCCTTCGGCATCGCCAAGCTGATTGACCTGATCCTCATCAAAGGCCACATCCCATATCCCAATTTCCGAACAGGTTATGAGATTATCTTCCTCATCGTTGTCGGCAAACATCAGAAGTGTTTCCCCCAGTGCAAAGCGACTGTCAATTGACTGCACTGCTCCCTCGAGCCAGAGCTCGCCATTCATATAAATTCTGTAAAACTCGCCGTTTTTTACCGTAACAACCATTCTGTACCAGGTTTCGGCCGAAATTCCTTTGGAGGTGTATCCGGTAGCCTGAGTTCCGAGGGAATTGCTGCTACTGTTTGTAAAAAGGTCAGCGTCATCAGCGTTTGCCATTTCAGTCTGAAAGAAAGCATGCCAAACGCCAACTTCGGGCACAGAGAAATCAATCTGGAGGGTGTATTCATTTACCAATGTTCCGCCACCATTACCATATAGCCCATGGGTCATTTTCAAATAACTGCCAATCCCAATTAATGTAGCCCCGTTACCTGCCAGGGGACCACTCGCTGATTCCTGAGTTCCAACAAGTTCCAGATCGGAACCAATGTCAGCCTTCGTCAGGTAGGATGCTTCATCAAACTTCCACCAGCCAGACCTTTCGGGAAGCTGGGCGCTTACGGAAAAAACCGCAAACAGGAACAAAGCGATTACAAGTGTCAATTTTGTTTTCATAATGCAATTGTTTTAGTTAAAGATTTGAATTAATTAATAATTGATATTTGAATTCCATGCACATTTTTATTTAAGTATCCACATAAGCTCGTTAACATCATCATTTCCCGAGAACTGGCGGTTAATTGCCTCCTCAACCCGGTTCCTGTTAAATGACAATTCCTTTGCGGGGTACATCCACCTCCGGGGCATTTGACTCCTTATCGGATTAAGATTTGTCAGCTCATTTACAGGTAATTCCGGATAGCCGGTTCGTCTGCATTCATAGAAAGAATTCCAGCCATCCTGCATGAAACCCATAAAATACCGTTGCTGAAAAATTTTATTTAGCTGCTCTTCCAAGGTACCCTCAAAGGCAACAATAGATCCCTCAAGGTAGTTTTCGATGATTTCAGGAGTAATCTTTATTCCATGGCTGAATTGTGGTTCGTCGGGGGTGTTTTCGGCCGTGAAGAGCATGGCAGAGCGAATCCCCTCTTCATAAAAAAACTTAGCATCGCCGTCGGTCCATCCCCGAACAATTCCTTCTGCGATAATAAAGCACTGTTCAGCATAACTCAGAAGGAAAGTTGGCTCGCCTTCTTCGAGTTCATAATACCTTTTGTTGATCCCACTGATTTCTTTCCCCGAATATTTGGCACTAATCAGGGAAAAATCGTCCGACGGATCAACACCCGTATAGGCGCCCCATTCAGTCGGCAAAGCCCCTTCGGCCATTCTGGCTTCGGAGGGTTCCGCAAAATAAAACAAGCGATAATCCTTGAACTCTTTCATCCTGTCGACAATGGTAGTGCTCATAATAGGGTATTTCCTGAAACTGCTGTTGAAAAACGGATAATGCTCGTTTTCCAGACTGGAGTATGAAAGCTGAAAATTGTCTCCATTCGACTCCATTAGCAGATTGCGGGTAACGATATCGTTGAACCTTGAAACAACGTTCATATCCATATCGGATGTTTTCTTCCACAAATGTGTAAGGACTTTAAGAGAGAGGTTGTTTACCGACCTCTGCCATTTCAGGGTGCTTCCGCCAAACACAGGGTCTCCCGGGAAATCCCTTCCCAAAGCAAACAAACGGTTTGCCTCGTCCAATTCGTTTAAAATCCCAATGAACACTTCTTTCTGAGTATCGTACAGGGGATTGTAAACCCCATCCTCAGCTTTGATAGCCTGCGAATAAGGGATATCGCCAACACTAAGTGTCAGGCTGAAAAATGTATATGCCCGGATAAACAGTCCCAAAGCCCGATATGAATCTTCGTAAACCGAACCTTCCGATGCACTTACCATCTTATCAACGTTAGTGAGCCTGATAAGGGAACTGAAATCGGTTCTCTCTATTTTGTTGTATTGGTAGCTTGTTGCCCCCTCCATATAAGAGATATACTTGGAAAGCATGTCCTTGTAAAGAAAATCCTTTCCTATCCGCGGATAACTGGCTGTTTGCAAAATAAGGTGAGTAGCCAGCAACTGGGAGTTGGCGTTAGCTGTTTTGTCGGGATCGGTGTTAAACTCCTCAAATTTTGAGCAAGAGGCCACAATCGTTAAAAAGGTAATTGCCAGCGGGATATATCCAAGGTTCTTCATGTCTGGCGTTTTAAAAGTTGAACTTGAGGTTTATTCCGGCATATCGAATAGAAGGAGAGACCAAATCCGAGGTCTGACCATAATCAGGATCGGCAAACTTGTATTCCCTCCCCCAGTAAAGAAGGTTTTGCCCAATGAGAGATATGAGAACATCCTTCATCCTGAGCCTGCGCCTATACGAGTCGGGGAGTTGGTAGGTCAGAGCAACTTCGCGAAGTTTAAAAAAAGTTTCATCGAGGATGTCCTGACTTGCATAGCTCCAAGCTCCCAAGGCATAATGACTGCGCATATAACTTTCGTATGAGACCTGTACATCATTTTCGGAAAAAACCCGGGTATCGGAAGCAACTCTTCCATAAGTGTCGTATGAAACTGAACCGGAAACTACCTGCACGCCCGAACCAATGTAATTAGTTGCTCCATTTACAACCTCATCGTAACGCCATTGATTATCAGTGCCTATATGAGCACCCGAGTTCCACAGCAGCGCGTCAAGGCGTGAGAACGACACTCCCCCCATCCTTCCATCGATAGAAAAGGAAAAGGAGTAGTTTTTGTATTGGAGATTGGAGTTAAATCCAATAATCCAGTCAGGATTCGAATATCCCGCTACAGAAAAAAAATTCGACCGCACCGGGTAGCCATTGCTGTTTATGATGTTGCCCTGAGAGTCACGCTCCCAATCCTTAACGGTATATGCATCCAATCTTGAACCTTTGCTTACCCAGAGTTCATCGGGCGAATACTGCTCATCAAGTTTGCTGTAGTAGCCAATGTCACGCGACCAGTTGAGGTTGGTACTCCATTTCCAGTTTTCACCTTCAAGAGGAGTGAGTCCGAGAACAATTTCAACTCCTTTCTTCAGTCTTTCTTCGCTTGTGTTGACATATTTGTCCAAAAAACCGGTTGCATCGCTGACGGGTGCCAAAGCCAAAAAGTCATAGACACGTTTCCTGTAAACGGTAAAATCGAACCTCAGCCGGTTTTCAAAGAATATTCCGGCCGTTCCAAATTCATAGGTTTGGGAGGTTTGCGGCCTGACATCGCTACCCCGCAGGCTAAAAGGATAATAGGCCGAACTCAGGCCTCCCCAGACATCATTGTTGATTATATAATTATTGCTGATATCATAAATTCCTGCAGGGGTTTTCGACATAGCCCAGGAAGATCTGAGTTTCCACATTTCAAGCCAGGAAACGGATGGAAGAAACTCCGAAATGATAAGACTGCCGGCCAATGAAGGGTAAAAATAGGAGCGTGTGTCTTTCGGCAAGGTGGAGCTCCAGTCATTTCGTCCGGTAATATCCACAAATGCATAATTGCCCCAGGAAAGGGAGGCTCTGCCATAGATACTGTTAACCTGATTCCGCCGAATGGCATTATCCCAACCGATGGGGTCAATCGATGCTTTTAAAGAATAAAAGCCGGGGATAGACAATCCTCCCCGGGTAAAAGCATTAAAATTATCGTCGCTCGAATAGAACAGGGTCCCTCCCAACAGCCCTTCAACACGAAAATCCCCGTAACTTTTGTCCAGGGATAGCAGCAGGTCGTTGTTAAGACTAAAACCGGAATATTTTTCGATCCCGAAATAACCGTATTTGCTCCATGCGTTTCTGGCGCTTACCGGGTTTTGGGAGGTGAAGCGGTCAATATACGAATCCATACTGGAACGAAGTGAAACTTTTAACCAGGGGCTCAGCAAATAGGAGGCGGAGAGAAAACCGGCAAGTATATCCCGGTCGGATTTCCTCACTACTTCATTTGCCAAAAAGTAGGGATTATCGTACCATTCGTTGTTAAACCAGTTTTGTGTCTCATCCTTCAGAAGCCAGTAATTGGAGTAGTCTCTCACATCCCATTCTGTTCCGAGCCATCCGATCAGGTTATACAAAAAACCACCGGAATACTGGTTACCGTGAACATTCGGCGAGACTTGCTTGGAGTAGGAAATTTTTGATTCCAGGATCAGGTTGTTCACCTCAATATCACCTCCGAGCGAATAGCTGATCTTATCGTATTTCTGATTTGGGAACTGTCCCTTATTGTGCACATGCGAAACCGATGATCTTAGACTGCCATGCTCGCTCTGATTAAGGAAGCTGACATTGCTGTTTGTGATGAGCCCTAATTCCCGAAAGTTTCGCAGATTATTCTTTCCTTTTGAAACCAATGGGGTATTTTCTTTCCATACCATTTCTATCGGATCCCAAAGCGTAGCAGTACGACCTATGTCGAGCTTGTCGCCCCACACATAATCGTTTCCGTATTTTCCGTTAAAGCCGGAGGAATAAGAGGTTTGGATTTCGGGGCTGGTAACGAATCCGAGATTTAGCATGGTTGAGGAATTCACAGAAACCGAAAGACCGTTCTCACGCTCCCCTCCCTTGGTTGTGATCATAATGGCTCCGTTTGCGCCCCTGTATCCATAGAGAGCCGAAGCTGATGAGCCTTTCAAAACGTCGATACTTTTTATGTCGTCGGGTGCAATATCATTGATTGTGATATTGGTAGAAGGCAATCCGTCCAATACAATAAGTGGATTCTCGCCTCTGAGATTGATAATGGGCTTTGTGCCAAAGTTGGAGCTGTTCCTGACCAACAACCCGGAAATCTTTCCCGTTAATGAGGTAGTTGGATCAACCACCTTTACGGTTTGTATCGATTCGCCGTCGATTTTCTGAACCGAATAGCCTAAGGCCTTCTCTTTTCTTTTTATACCAAGGGCGGTAACAATAACGCTCTCCAATTGGGTTGCCAATTCATGCATTTCAACATTGAGGAAGGATTTGTTTCGGATTGAGAACTCCAGAGGCTCATAGCCCAGGTACGAGAAAACCAGAATATCATCGGATGATGGAACTTCAATCGTATAAAGTCCTTCGTTGGTTGATACGGTTCCCGCAGAACTGCCTTTTACCTGTACTGTTAACCCTACCAATGGCAACCGGGTTAACTCATCAATCACCCTCCCGGAGATTTTTTTTGGCTTCGCCGAGTCGGATTCGTTTTTGGCAGGACTGAGGATAATCTGATGGTTTACTGTGATGCAATTCACCCTCACCTCCCTGAACAAACTGTCGAGGATATCAATTATAGCAGTATTAACAAATACCGCATCGACTTTCCTGTTTACATCCACAAATTCTTCGTTTAGGATGAAGGTATACTCACTCTTTTTTTCAATCTCGTTCAAAACATCATTTAATGGCACATCCAAAAGGTTCAGGCTGATCCGGTCAGACTGTGCATTCAGGCAGGCCGGAAAGACAATCAATCCCAGAAAGAAATAAATAAGAAAAGACAATTTCATTTTTAACATGCTTGAGCCTTGAAAAATATTTTTCATCAATTTTTTGGACAAGAGCAACTCACCCCTTTATCTCTGCGTTACGGGGAAGTGTCAAAATTCAGTTGAAAAAATTATTATTTTCCTCCTTGTAAATGTACTATCGGGCAACAGCTGCGGGCTAACCTCCCGGAAATCGATTGGTGATGACATTTTCAACAATCTTAATAATTCGTTTAAAGGTTCATTCTCAAAAGTTGCCCTGAAGCGGTAGCTCAATATTTTATCCCCCTGGATTTCAATATCCACATTATACTGAAGGCTAATTTTTCTCGCGACTTCCGAGATTAAATCATTACGGAACACGAGCTTCCCGTCTTTCCATGCAATGTGCTTATATATTTCCTCGGTCTGGATACTGGAATTCCCACTTTGTGCATTATAAGTTAAATGTTGGTTTGGAAGCAGAACGGTAACAACACCATTCTTCTTGGCCGGGTTTAAGTTTAGCACGGCAACTTTACCTTCGGCAAGGGTTACGCTATGTATTAAAGAATTTTGGTAAGCCATAACATTGAACCGAGTACCCGTTGCTTTAACCGAAAATCCGGAAGTATTTACAACAAAAGGGCTTTCCGGATCGGATTGCACCTCGAAATAGGCTTCTCCAACAAGGAATACACTCCTTTCATTCTTACTGAATTTCTCAGGGTACTTCAAACTGCTTCCCGCGTTGAGCCAGACTTTGGAACCATCGGGCAATTCCATAGTGGAGATCGATCCAAAAGCGGCTTCCACATTTTTGTAAGAAAAGCCAGACTCGCTGCTTTTACTTCCCCTGTGAATAGCAACGTATAGCACCGACAAAAGCAAGGGTATAAAAAGAATTGCAGCGGCTTTTTGCCAAAAACCCCATAATGTAATTCCATTATTTTTGGACTCAATGCGCTTCATAACCTTCCCCAAAGCCTTTTCGGTCGAAACAGGAAAAGTTTCCGATGCCTCCCAAACCCGCTTCATTTCGTTAAAATGCTTCTGGTTATCTTTCGATTCCTCCAGCCATGAAGTTAGCAGTGCTATTTCCTCATCAGAGTAATTCCCTCCCATATAATTTGCAATTACCGTATTGATAACGGTTTGATCTTTCTTTCCCATAATTTTATCCTGATGTAATAAAGACGGTTCAAATCGGATGACCCACATCCAAAAACCGAACTTTATTAAAAATAGTGTTACTTATAAGTGCCTAAAGTGCCTAGAGTACTTGGAGTGCCTGGAGTACTTGGAGTGCCTGGAGTACTTGGAGTGCCTAGAGTACTTGGAGTGCCTGGAGTACTTGGAGTGCCTGAAGTGCCTGGAGTGCCTGGAGTACTTGGAGTGCCTGGAGTGCCTGGAGTTTAGTGAGGCAAACAAATTTTATGAGAATTCGAGAAAGTTGAATAAAGCAAATCGATACTCAATACTTTTCCTGCTTTCGAGAGAAATAGCATATTCTGAGATATAAACCAAAAACAGAGATCGTATTTTGTAAAAGTATCAATTGTCAACTCTAAGTACTCCAAGTACTCTAGGCACACTAGGCACTCTAGGCACTCTAGGCACTCTAGGCACTCCAAGTACTCCAGGCACTCTAGGCACTTAAAACGTACTTTAACTCAGGTAGTTTTGCATTATCAGTAAAAACCAAAGAACCAGATAATCCTTAAGTTCGTCTCGCAGGCACAACAATGCCTTGCTGATTCGCACCTCAACGGTCCTAACAGAAACCTCAAGCTTTTCCGCAATTTCAGAATGGTTCAGAAACTCAAACCGGCTCATCCTGAATACCTCGGCATATTGAACAGGGATATTGCTAAGCGCCTTTTCAAGGTTCGATTCAAGTTCAGAATGCAATACAAAATTCTCTGTTTCGTTATCCGACAATACAGTATTCCCCAACACTGAGGAGGCATATTTTTGCTTTATATTTGTGTGCCTGAGCCAGTCGAGGCTTCGGTTCTGGACTGATTTCAGAAGGTACGACTTAATCGAACTTTGAATAAAAAGCTTGCTGCGGTTTTCCCATAACTTCACAAAAACATCCTGAACCAATTCTTCAGAGACATCCGGATTTTTTGTAAACCTGAAGGAAAACCGAACCAAATCGGCATAATAATTTGTAAAGATTACCGAGAATGCAGACTTGTCGCTTTTTTTGAGCTTTTCAACCAATATCTTCTCATATGAAGCCAGTAGGACAGACATATTTTTTTACAAAGCCTTTTTGCGAATATATTTCTTTTTTTAATGATAATTACTACTTTATGTTATTGGGCATTTACCCTGATTTGTGCTGTTTTCAAGTAAACTTAAAGCTTAAAAACAAAATCACCAAATCAGGTTAACAACTGAAAAACTCATTTCGTATATTTGATCCCTCTAAAAAAAAAATATGCAGGAATTTTCAAAACTCATTGCCGCGAAACTGAAACTTGGCGAAAAAGAGGTGTCAAACCTGATTGTCCTCCTCGAACAGGGCGCAACCATACCCTTTATTAGCCGCTACCGCAAAGAAATGACGGGCAGCATGGATGAGGTTCAGGTTGGCGATGTTAAGGATGAACTTACCCGCTTGAAAGACCTCGAAAAGAGAAGGGAAGCCATTTTGAAATCCATTGAAGAGCAGGACAAACTCACACCCGACTTAAAAGCAAGGATTGAGGCCTGTTTGAATATGACAGATCTGGAAGACATTTACCTTCCCTACAAACCCAAAAAGAAAACCCGCGCCAGCATTGCCCGGGAAAAGGGTCTTGAGCCACTTGCCGCCATGATCATGAAGCAAAAGGAGATGGATATTCACGGCAAGGCCGCAGGATTCATAACGGATGATGTTCCTGATATAGAGGCTGCATTGCAGGGTGCCCGAGATATTATTGCCGAATGGGTAAGTGAAAATCCGAAAGCCAGAAATATCGTGCGCTTTCATTTCGACAAATCCGCCCTGATCAGCTCAAGGATTGTAAAAGGCAAAGAGGAAGAAGGGGTTAAGTTCACCGATTATTTTGCTTTTTCGGAGCCTCTTAAAAGATGTCCCTCCCATCGCATACTGGCCGTTCTCAGGGGTGTTTCGGAAGGATTCCTCAAGCTTTCAATCGAACCGGAGGAAGAACCGGCTCTCGAGGCCCTGAACGGGGTTTTCCTGCAGGGTTATTATGACGTTTCACAGCAGGTTGAAATAGCCGTAAAGGATTCCTACAAACGCTTGCTTGCCCCATCCATCGAAAATGAATTCAAGGCTTTATACAAGGAGAAAGCGGATATTGAGGCCATCCGGGTCTTTGCCGAAAACCTTCGTCAACTGATGCTATCCTCTCCCCTGGGACAAAAAGCAGTAATGGGAATCGATCCTGGTTATCGGACGGGTTGCAAAGTTGTGTGTATGGATAAGCAGGGTAACCTCTTACATAATGCCACAATTTATCCACATCCCCCGCAGGATGACAAGGGTGGGAGCATGAAAAAAATAGATACGCTTGTGGAACAATATAAGATTGATGCTATTGCTATCGGGAATGGAACGGCTTCCCGTGAAACAGAGCATTTTATTAAAAAGATTCGTTTTAACCGCGACATCCAGGTCTTTGTGGTTTCGGAAGCCGGAGCCTCCATCTATTCGGCCTCGAAAGTGGCCCGCGACGAATTTCCCGATTACGATGTTACTGTGCGAGGGGCTGTTTCCATTGGGCGCAGGTTAATGGACCCTCTGGCTGAACTCGTGAAAATCGATCCTAAATCGATCGGTGTAGGGCAATACCAGCACGATGTTGATCAGGGCAAACTCAAAGACAGCCTCGATCAGGTAGTGGAAAGCTGTGTGAATCTCGTGGGAGTGGATGTAAACACGGCCAGCAAGCACCTTCTCACCTACGTTTCAGGTTTGGGTCCGGTTCTGGCTCAGAACATTGTCGACTATCGTAAAGAGAACGGAGCCTTCCGAAGCCGAAAAATGCTGATGAAAGTGCCCCGGATGGGAGAAAAAGCATTCGAACAAGCCGCTGGTTTTCTCAGAATCAATCAGGCAGAGAATCCCCTTGATAACTCGGCGGTGCACCCCGAAAGTTACCACATTGTTGAACAGATGGCCAGAGATGCCAGAAGCAGCGTTTCGGAACTTATTGCCAAACCGGAGCTAAGGAACAAAATTGAAATCAAAAAGTACATCACCGAAAAAGTCGGGATACCGACCCTGAAAGATATCATCGACGAACTGGCTAAGCCGGGAAGAGACCCGCGCTCGAAAATCGAGGTTTTCGAGTTCGCTCCGGACGTTTTTACGATCAACGACCTCAAGCCCGGAATGGTTCTTCCAGGGATTGTAACCAACATTACAAATTTTGGAGCTTTCGTCGATGTAGGCGTCAAACAGGACGGGCTTGTACATATTTCACAAATCGCCAACCGTTTTGTGAAAGACCCAAATGAAGTTGTGAAACTGCACCAGCACGTTAAAGTAAAGGTTCTTGAAGTCGATGCTGCCCGCAAGAGAATACAACTAACCATGAAGGATTAACGAACACAAGGACCTCCCGGGATGACCTGCAACTTTTCCAGTCATATTAGCCTATTCCCGACAAATATTGTCTACATTTGTGCTCGCAAAAAAAGAGTCACTCAGGTATTGATTTTAAGACACATGATAGAGCACAGGTGAACTTAACACCGGATGCATTGTTGTAGTTTAACTTAAATTTAACCGGATGGGATCAGAAGAAAAAATTACCACACTTAACGGAAGTCTCTATTTTCAGGTTTTTATTTCCGGAGCAAACAAAATTCTGGAAAACCAAAAATTACTTAATAAAATCAACGTATTCCCTGTTCCCGATGCCGACACAGGAACCAATCTGGCATCCACCCTTCGGGCAGTCATCGATAATGCCCGCCCTTCAGACTCTTATAGAGTTACAGCAAATTCTATAGCTGTGGCAGCTTTGAATGGTGCCAGGGGAAATTCGGGTGTCATC
>JAIFNN010000020.1 GCA_020047715.1 Bacteroidota bacterium
AGCATAATTATATTGTCATGAGGAACGATCTTCATGATTTTATGGAGCTTCACGCGATTGAAAAGGCAGTGATTATAGGCCATTCCATGGGGGGTAAAACAGCTATGTTCTTCGCCGTTGCATGGCCGGAAAAGGTGCAGTTGCTGGTTGTTGTTGACATTTCCCCAGGATCCTACAAATCCCTTACCCGTTCAACTCCCCAAAGTGCCGACCATATGAATATCATTACTGCTATGCTGGGAGTGGATTTCTCCCAGGTAAACGACAGGGAGGATGTAAACAGGATGCTCTCCGAGTCAATTCCCTCAGAACGCGTGCGCCAGTTCCTTCTGAAAAATATTCGACGCAACGCTGAGGGCGGGTACGAGTGGAGGCTCAATATTCAGGCCCTTCACGATCAGTTGCCGATGATAATGGACGGACTCGATCCCAAACCATACATGAATGGTAACGGTGTAACCGGTTTCCCTGTGCTTTTTGTAAGGGCAGGACAATCGGGGTATATCAGCGTGGACGATATTTCAACCATAAAAACAATATTCCCGATGTCGGAGTTGGTGACTATTCCTTCTGCCGACCATTGGATCCATGTTCAACAACCCGAGTTGCTGATTAAAACCATTGAGTATTTTATCTTTGGCGATTAAATTCGTTGCCAACAGGACCTCAGGGAACTCCTTGAGCTTATGACAGCTTCGACCCGATCAGGTGGATGAACTCTTCCCGGGTTTTTACATTATTCAGGAAGGCCCCTGTAAATGCAGAGGTAGTGGTTACCGAATTCTGCTTCTGAATGCCCCTCATAATCATGCACAAATGCTTGGCTTCTATAACTACTGCTACACCCAATGGGTTCAATGTGTCTTGAAGACAGTTAAGAATTTCAACAGTTAATCTTTCCTGAACTTGCAGCCTGCGGGAATAGGCCTCCGCTACCCGGGCTATCTTGCTTAAGCCGGTGATGTAGCCGTTAGGAATATATGCAATGTGAGCTTTCCCGAAGAAGGGGAGGAGATGGTGCTCGCACAAGGAGAAAATCTCTATATCTTTCACTATAACCATCTGCTGGTATTCCTCTTTGAACATTGCCGACTTGAGAATCTCTGCCGGATCAACGCCATAACCATGGGTGAGGAACTGCATAGCCTTGGCAACTCTTTCCGGGGTTTTCACCAAACCCTCGCGCTCATGGTCGTCTACCAATCCCTCTAAAATATTCTTGTAGTTGTTTTGTAACAGCAATGTCAGATCATCATTGTAACTCTCGATTTTCTCATACCCGTTTTCACCCTCAATCAAGCTTCTGTCTTTTTTCATGTATGTAATTTTAAAATTGCCGAAGAACAAGCCAAAACACTATTTTAATGTCATTTTGCCTTGATCAGCGACATCGTTTTATCCATAATATTCAACAAAATTATTCTCCGTTTCCTGTATCTTCACACAATGAAGATCGACGTCAATCTGCCTTAGAAAAGGTTCCAGCTCTTCCCAGATGGCTATTGCCAGGTTTTCGGTAGACACCATCTTTCCCTTCATGAAATCGACTTCAACATTTATGTTTTTATGGTCGAGTTTGCTTATTATATGTTCCTTTACAAGAGAACCCAATAGTTTAAGGTCAACCAGATAACCGAGCTCCTGCTTGATCTCGCCTTTCACGGTAATCCACAATTCGTAATTGTGCCCGTGCCAGTTGGGATTGGAACATCCGCCATAAAAGGATGCGTTTTTCTCCTCCGACCATTCCGGATTGAAAAGCCGGTGGGCTGCACTGAATCTTTCTCGTCGCGTAATAAAGATCATGGTTATTAAATATTTTACAAATTAAGTGTTTTTAATGTTATTTTTGATCGATTTTGTTTAAAGTTATTGTGTCAAGGTTTGTATTGATTCATTTTTTCAAGGGATATTAACTTTAATTTTCAAGTTTTCCGATAATATGAAAATCCTGCTGGTAAGTGCCACATACAAAGAAATCGAAGAGGTTGCTGGAACACTGGAAAACTCAAAAAGTTTAGGGGAAGGGTTTTACAGGGGATTTGCAGGAATGAACCTTGTTGATATCCTTATAACCGGAGTAGGGGCAATGGCAACGGCAGAAAGCCTGAACCGAAGGTTGATGTCATCTTCCTGGGATCTGGTTCTGAATGTCGGGATTTGCGGAAGTTTCAGTCGGGAGTTCAAACCCGGAACCGTGGTTAGCATTGCGTCGGAGACGTGGGGCGATCTGGGGGCCGAAGACCACGACCGCTTTCTGGATCTTTTCGATTTGGGAATGCTCAATCGGGGTGAAGAGCCATACACAGGAACAGAGCTGATAAATCCCGGGGGTGCCTTTTCCACTTTTTTTTCGCGTTTTCCTCAGGTAAGAGGTCTTACGGTTAATAAAGCTCACGGAAACCGCGAAAGCATAGATCAGTGCATTAAGAAGTATAAACCCGATGTTGAAAGCATGGAAGGGATAGCGGTTTTCAGCAGCTGTATTTCCCTGGGAGTAAATTTTCAAAGCTTGAGAAGTATATCTAATTTTGTTGAGCCTCGTAACCGATCGGCCTGGGATACCGCCACAGCGATCCGGAACTTGTCGGCAGAAATAAATAAAATAATCTGTGTCATCAGAAAATAAAATACAACTCGCTTTCTCTACCTGCCCCAACGATACCTTTATGTTCGGTACGCTTTTGAGGGGAGAGGCTGGCTTTAACCCATCCACTCTCGATCTGGTAATGTGTGACATTGAAGAACTGAACTCCAATGCAGGAAAACACCTTCCTGATATCAGCAAGATTAGCTTTGCATCCTTTCCCTTTATTGCTGACCAATACGAAATGCTTAATTCCGGAAGTGCTGTAGGATATAAGAACGGGCCTCTGCTGGTAAGCAGGCACAAGATTTATCCCGATGAGGTTAAAGACCTTCATATCGCCATCCCCGGGAAACTCACAACTGCTAACCTATTGTTGGAAATCCTGTTTCCTGGTGTAAAACAGAAAACATCCTTTCTCTTCTCCGATATAGAGGATGTGGTAATGGACAAGGCTTGCGATGCGGGTCTGATTATACATGAAAACCGGTTTACGTATCAGAAGAAGGGCTTATTGAAAATTGCCGACTTGGGCGAAATGTGGGAGAAGGAATATGATTTGCCTGTTCCTTTGGGGGGAATTGTGGTGAAGAGAGATCTTCCCAATGAACAAAAGAAAAGCTTCGAGATTTCACTGGCTAACAGTATCCGGATGGCTTTTGCAGATCCGAAGCCTATCTGGACGTTTATTAAATCCAACGCAAAAGAAATGGACGATGACGTAATCCAAGCACATATTGATCTTTATGTAAACGATTTTTCGATAGATTTGGGCGACAAGGGAAAACAGGCAATTCGAATCCTTTTTCAAAAGGCTGCGGAAAGAGGACTGCTGCCTGCAATTCCTGAAGACATTTTTTTCTCCTCACAATCCTGATTTTTTTGGACTTGTTATGCTGAGGGGGCTTTAATTAATAGGTAAACAATGATAATCATAACCGGAGCTGCAGGGTTCATAGGAAGTAACCTGGTTCAAAAACTCAATGAAGAAGGCTTTACCGACCTGGTATTGGTGGATGATTTTTCCCGTAAAGAAAAGGAAGCCAATTATCTGGGAAAGAAATACACGGCACTTGTAAACAGGGATGAATTTATTCCCTGGTTGCGGGAGAATCAGCGATTTGCCGAGTTTGTGTTTCATTTGGGCGCACGAACCGACACCACCGAATTCAATAAAAGCGTTTTCGATAAACTTAACCTTAACTATTCGAAGTCGGTCTGGAACACCTGCACCGAATTCGGGATCCCACTTGTATACGCATCCTCCGCTGCAACCTATGGCGCCGGCGAACACGGTTATAGCGACTCCCACGATATCATTCCCGCCCTGAAGCCATTGAATCCTTATGGTGAATCGAAAAACGATTTTGATATCTGGGTGCTGGAACAACAAAAAACTCCTTCGTTCTGGGCGGGACTTAAGTTTTTCAATGTCTATGGTCCCGGCGAAAACCACAAAGGGCGAATGGCTTCCGTGGTGTATCATGCGTTCAGGCAAATCAGCGAAACCGGAAAGATGAAGATGTTCCGCTCCCATAACCCGGACTATAGGGATGGAGAGCAGTTGCGCGATTTTATCTATGTGAAGGATGTGGTTGAAATCATGTACTTTTTCCTTCACAACCGCAAAAAACCAGGCGTTTACAACACAGGCACAGGTAAGGCGGAAACCTTCCTGGAACTGGTGACTCAGACTTTTAAGGCTATGGGAATCCCTCCGGCCATTGAGTTTGTCGACACCCCGGCTGATATTCGCGACAAATACCAGTATTTTACCCAGGCCGAAATGTCCAAACTCAGGGATGCCGGCTATACCAGCCCTATCCGCAGCTTATCGGAAGGTGTGCCCGATTATGTAAAGAATTATTTGAGTCTTGTTTTTCAGATAAAAAAATCTTAATATTGTTTACAAATTAAAAAATCCATAATGGATAAGTCTAGTCTCTACATCCAGAAACTAATCGCTTTTTTTCTGGTTTTCCTTGCAGGAGCATACCTTTCTAAATTCATCAGCACTTATTATCTGATTCCCGGATTGTTTTTCACCCTTGCTTTTCTTGTTTCACGAATCACAGGTGAAAAACCCGGTTTTTTGTTCGGGCTTGAGAAATCAGATGATTTCCTCAACAAAAAGGCTGGGTTTTGGCTGCTCTTCAAGTGGATTCTTATCCTTTTTGGTTTTGTTTACGACATCGTCGCTTGGACCATCTTTGGGGTTTACATTCTCTTTACAGTGGTTCTCGATTTTATCCTGCTCATAAAGACTGTGCTTTTTTGGCTTATACACGCAGTATTGTGGTTTCTCAAGCAATTTGTTCCGCCACTGGTTTTTGTCTATAAAATGCTTATTTATTACCTGTTCCGCTGGACCTGGTGGATCTATAAAATTAGTTTCAACAATATTAGAAAGAGCATACATGCTAATTCTTACTTCATCTCTCTCTGGGGAGCAGTTTTAATGCTCTTTGTGGTTTTGCTTTTCTATGGGGCGGGAATGCTCATTGGAATCCCCGAAATTGCAATTGTTGGAGCAGTTTTTTCTATTCTGCCTCTGGTGTGGAGCTATGGTGAAATATCCTCCCTTCGTTTGCGAAACGCCGATTTGGAAACCTATCCCCAGGCAAAGGTATACTTTAGAAGCGGTTTCGACGCTGTTCGGGCTATACTGAATTATTTTATTGTGTTTCTTGTTCTCGCACTTGTTGAGGTTGCGTTTAATCTTCTCGGCTGGATTCCCCAGGTTGGGTTCAGTTTCATGGGATTGGCACTGAATATCAATACTTTGGCTTCGTTGATTTTGCTATTTGTTTTTGTGATTTTGCTCTTTGCCAAGTTAATCATGCCTCCCCACGTTGTTTACAATAACAATTTCAGGCCTGATTTCGACGGAAGCATCAACTTTCTGGGAGTTATAGGTCGACGCTTTCTCCGGTATGTCGTTTCCTTTGTGCCTACTGGGATATTTGGCGCTGTGGTTATAGCCATCCCTGCTGTAATTGTTTTTCTGGCAGTTGTTATTAGCCTGAATGTAAAGAACTCTATCATCGATTCCCGTGTGGATATTCTAAACCACCGCATTAGTGTAATGGAGGGATTGGAGAAATACCAAACCAGAAAGGACCTTGAACGATTATACTTTTATAAAGCTTATCCAAATAACATAAACTCCGGATTTGCCGGCTTGAAATCGCTAAGTAACGATGTTAAGAATTTAAAGGAGAACATAATGCAGGGAGAAGATGAGGTCGGTAATCTCACTGTTGAGTTTTCCTCCGGAATTGATACCATGAACAGCCGAATAGAGGCCATTTCCTCTAAACCTTTGGTCGATAGTATTTCCCGCTCCGAATTGGTCGGCCTTGAGCAGGTTAAGAAACTCCGCCTTGAAACCTTCAGCAAATGGAAAGAAGACGCAGATCTCACTATTGCTAAGATGAAAATCGATCTGGCCGATAAAAAGGGTCTTATGCTCCAGCTTCCTCTTGTCTTCCTCCTTACCGTAATATGGGTTTCTTTTTTCGGGGGATTGGTCCTGGCTTTTCTGATTTCCTACCTGGGAAATGTTTATTTTGAACTCTACAATTTCAAAGAAGATAACAAAGCTGTTTATTTTCTGCAGGTAGCTTCGGAATTGAATGACCGCGATAGAAACCAACCCCTCTTGGGTTTCACTCTGATTGCTTTGTTGGCATTGGCTGCTGCTTATTTTTTCAAGGTTTCCGGAGCGCTTCAAACCTGGATGTTTTGAGGATGAGGATAAGGTAAAGGTTGAGGCTTGGAAAAATGCACAACATCACGACATCACCCCGTCACCCCGTTACCCCGTTACCTCGTCACCCCGTCACCCCGTCACCCCGTTACCTCGTCACCCCGTCACCCCGTCACCCCGTCACCTCCTCCCCCCGTCACCTCGTCCCCCAATAAAGAAATCCGATTTTCGAGTACTTTTCTTATCTTTGCACGAAATTCATTCAATAATCAAATGGCTCTTCTTGTTTTTTATTTGCTCCTTGCACTGTTTGTCTCATTTCTATGCTCGGTTATGGAGGCCGTTTTGCTTTCCACCCCAATGTCGTTTATAAATGTTAAGGAGGCTGAAGGTCACAAATCTGCTGTGCTTTTGAAAAAGATCAAGGGAAACCTTGACAAGCCCCTATCTGCAATCCTTTCCCTTAATACCATAGCTCATACTATTGGCGCTGCCGGTGTTGGGGCGCAGGCTGTTAAGGTTTTCGGGGATGCCTACATCGGGTTGGTCTCGGCCGTGCTTACCATACTTATACTAGTGTTATCTGAGATAATTCCAAAAACAATCGGTACCACCTACTATCGGGACCTGGCATTGGTGGCTGGCAGAATTATTAATGTAATGATTATTATTGCATATCCCCTTGTTATTGTTTCTGAGTTTATCACCCGGTCTTTTTCCAAATCGGAAAACGATCAGACCGTAAGTCGTGAGGAAGTTTCTGCTATGGCAAACATCGGTACCAAAGAAGGGGTTTTTGAGGAAAAAGAAAACAAGATCATTCAAAACCTCATCCGGCTGAGGAATGTTAACATCGACAGTATAATGACTCCCAGAGTTGTGGTTACTCTTGCAGAGGAAAACATGAGCCTTGAGGAATTCCTCAAAAACAAGTCGTTCATGCACTACTCCAGGATTCCCGTTTATTCTGAAAACCGCGATAACATAACCGGGTATATTTTCAGGCAACTGGTATTCGAGAAACTAGCTGAGAACGAAACAGACATTTTACTGAAGGACATCCGCAGAGATATCGTTGTGGTGCATTCGCACCAGCCGGTATTGAGCGTATGGGAGCAACTTCTCGATCGTAAGGAACATATTGCACTTGTGGTCGACGAATATGGAGGAATGGATGGAATTGTTACCATGGAGGATATCATCGAATCCCTTTTGGGCCTTGAGATTGTTGATGAAAAAGACCATGTACGCGATATGCAGCAATTTGCCCGTGATCGATGGAACGAGCGAAAAGCCAAGTACAATATTCTGGAATAATCAGTTCTTCTTCAGGGAATTGGCGATCTGATAGCCAATAAGCCTGTCGAAACGCGAACTGCTCCCCCGATGATACACAAGAATCAAATAGTCGTTTTCGGTTTCGTAATAATTTCCTTCAACAACCGAGGCGTCGCCAGCTGACTTCCCGTTTTTAAGAAATTCGTACCGGTAATTGTAGTATCCCTGCTTTAAAAACATATTAAGCTCGTACGATCGGCTTTCGGAGTTGTAGCTCATTCGGTTTTGAGCGGAGTATGTCGAGTTGGTTAAGGCCCCCATAACATAAAAATCACCATCTTCCGCCGGGTTGATAAAAGGAAGGGAAAAGTTCACGTAAACATAATCGGCGTCGGTATCATCATTCTGCTCCTCCTGTATCTCCACAAAATACTTTCCGTTCAGATCGTCTTCAAAGAAATAGCGGGTGTTGGCTTTAAGCTGATCAGGGAAAAGGGTGACGTTGAAATGCCCGTTGGCGTATTCAATGCTCTTTATATAAGGACTTTGGTACCTCATGCTTTTAATGTCAAACCAACGGTATTCGTTTCCTGCCGGAAAAATGTTCTCCATCTGATAGTTATACTCCAAAACCCCATTTTTATCGTAAAGAGGCTTCAGGTTTAAAATGGACTGATCCCACCGGCCATTTTGCAAAACAGCAACTTTTATATCGCTGTAGGGATTTTCGATATCGTAAGAACCCGTTTCTATATTGAAGTTGACTTCGTGACTTGTGTTCCGGAACATTGAGAGAACGGGACGGCCAACTGCTGCGCTTACATTAACAAGTGCATCGGAAACCAAAAACCTTCGGGTAAAGGCAATTTTCTCCTCGTCCATATCTTCAAAAACCATAAGGATGTAATTCCCGGATACCAAAAATCTGAAATCTTCATTGGGTAATTTGATCTTGTAATGAACATAACTGAAATATGTATTAAACGAAAGCGCATATTCGGTAATCTGTTCAGGGAGAAACCCGTCAAGATAGTCTCCCTCGTTTATGTCGGAAAGTGTCCAGTCGAAATTGCAATGAACGATTTTATAATAGTAGTTCGCAATGTCGTCTGAGATATCATCAAAGCCCAACTCAAGCTTAAGCTCGCTGTTGAGGTCTATAACCGGATAGCTGAGCTTCCATCCATCCCTGTAAAGTTGAACAGAGTGTATGCTCTCTTTGTAAACAGCATCGGTATAAACGGGCTTGTTATTTGGATTAATTCCAAAAACCTCTGAAAAAGAGCATAAAGAGGTAATAAAAATAAAAAGGAAAAGTATCTTGCGAACTGTTTTCATTATTTGTTGTTATTTGTCTAACAAGGGATAAAAATCAAACTGTATAGCATTGACGAGTTCTTTAAATAAAGAATTTTACCAATCGGAACTCGTTTACCTAAACTTGAGCCCAATATTAATAAATATTCATTTGCCTTATTCAAAGAAAGTGCCAAAGTATTTATTTATATATTTTTATAGATATATTACTTTACAGATTGTGAATTCTCAAATTTAGCTATTTTTGTGCATTAAATTATTACCAAAAAAAATTCTCAAATGTCCGAAATTATCAAGATCAAACGAGGTCTGGATATTAAACTTCAGGGTAATGCTGATAAGACAGTATCACAGGATGCCATCTCAGGATTGTATGCTATCAAACCTACCGATTTTATTGGTTTGACGCCTAAGCTATGCATTAATTCAGGTGACCTGGTAAAAGTTGGAACTCCATTGTTTTTCGATAAGAACCGACCCGAGGTGAAATTCGTTTCTCCGGTTTCGGGGAAAGTTCTCGATGTGAGCAGGGGGGAGAAGCGCAAGATACTTGCAGTTATCATTGAATCAGATGGAAAGAATGATTTTCTGAAATTTGCAACTGCGTCACCGGCTGATTTATCCCGCGAAAAAATAACAGAAGCGCTTTTAGAGAGTGGAATATGGCCAATGATTATTCAGCGGCCTTATGGGATTATTGCTGATCCCACTAAGAATCCGAAAGCAATATTTATTTCAGGATTTGATACAGCTCCACTTGCTCCGGATTTGAATTTTCTGATGAAGGATTCAGAAAAGGAATTTCAAACAGGGATCAATGCACTGAAAAAACTAACCGACGGTACGGTACATCTGAGTCTGGCCGCAAATTCCGAAGTTTGCCCTGCGTTTGCAAAGGCAGTCAACGTTGAGATCCATTATTTCAGCGGGCCTCATCCGGCAGGTAATGTGGGTATACAGATTCATCATATCGATCCCATTAACAAAGGAGAGGAAGTTTGGGTGGTTAGCCCGCAAAATGTGGCGGCAATCGGCAAACTGTTCCTCGAAGGCGTTTTCGACAACTCCATCACAATTGCCCTTGCGGGTTCAGAGGTTCTGAAGCCTTCCTATTATAAGGTTGCGCGAGGAACATCCCTGTTGGAGTTGATCAAGGATAAGGTGAGTGGGAATGACCTTCGATATATCAGTGGCGACGCGCTCTCCGGTACCCAGATAACCAAAGATGGCTTTTTGGGATTTTATGACAACCAGATTAGTGTTATTCCTGAAGGGAATTATTACGAATTCCTCGGTTGGGCACTTCCCGGCCTTGGCAAATACAGCACATCCCGTTCGTTTTTCTCCTGGCTTACTCCCTCTAAAAAATACTCCCTCGATACCAACCTTAAAGGTGGAGAGCGAGCTTTTGTGATGACAGGGGAATATGAGAAAGTTTTGCCCATGGACATCTACCCTGTGATGCTTATCAAAGCAATTCTTGCCGAAGACATTGACAAGATGGAGCAACTTGGCATTTATGAAGTGGTTGAAGAAGATATGGCGCTATGCGAGTTTGTGTGCACATCCAAAACGGAAGTCCAGTCAATACTCCGAAAAGGGCTTGATCTCATGAAAAAGGAAATGGAATAACGATTCAAGGACTTTCAGGATATTTTGAATTCTTTATGCCATCCGACAAAAATAATCTAAGCAATATTTCGATTCAAAGAAGTTCTGCAATCGCGCTAAAATAAATTTTTATATAATGAAAGCATTACGCAATTATTTAAATAAGATCAAGCCTAATTTTGAGAAGGGAGGAAAGTACCATAAACTTCATTCTACCTTTGATGCCTTCGAGTCTTTTCTTTTTGTTCCCAACAAGGTAACCCTTTCCGGCACGCATATCCGTGATGCTATGGATATGAAACGGACCATGACCGTAGTAGTTCTGGCAATGATCCCTGCCCTCCTTTTCGGGATTTGGAATACAGGTTATCAGCATTTTGTTTCAATCGGTGCTGACCCGGGTTTTTGGGGCATCGTATGGTTCGGATTTTTAAAAGTATTACCCATTATCGTTGTTTCTTATGTCACTGGTCTTGGAATTGAATTCATTGTTGCACAGATTCGCGGCCATGAAGTGAATGAGGGATTTCTGGTTTCCGGTATGCTTATCCCTCTGGTTATGCCTGCCGACGTGCCACTCTGGACGGTCTCAATAGCAACTGCCTTTGCGGTTATTATAGGCAAGGAAGCATTTGGAGGAACGGGCATGAATATCATGAATCCAGCACTTACGGCAAGGGCTTTCTTATTTTTTGCCTATCCTTCAAAAATGTCCGGTGATTTTGTGTGGACAGCCGGTCTTGAAAAAGGAACCGGGGTACTTGATGGTTTTTCAGGCGCAACAATTCTTGGACAGGCAGCTGCCCAGAATACGAGTTTCACAAACGGTCTGCCCGGGCATAGCTATTCAACCTGGGATATGTTTCTTGGAACCATACCCGGATCTATTGGGGAAACTTCAACCATTGCCATTTTGATTGGTGCTGCAATCCTCATTTATACAGGTGTGGGAAGCTGGAAAATTATCGCTTCTGTTTTTGCAGGCGGTGCAGTTATGGGAATTATATTAAACCTGTTGGCCGTAAATAATTATATGGCACTTCCCTGGTGGGAACATTTTATCCTTGGTGGGTTTGCTTTCGGTGCTGTTTATATGGCTACGGATCCTGTTACTTCAGCTCAAACCGAGAGAGGTAAATGGATTTACGGTTTTCTTATCGGGTTTTTGGCAATATTGATAAGAGTGCTTAACCCGGCCTACCCAGAAGGTGTAATGTTAGCAATTTTACTTATGAATGTTTTTGCACCGCTGATTGACTATTATGTTGTGGAGTCTAATATTAAAAGAAGACTAAAGAGAGTTAAGGCTTAGCATTTGGAAGTCTGAAAATACATAAAAATGGATTTTAACAAGACCAATTTTATTAACAATTTTACGTTACATGAAAAATTTTAGCAATACATACATTTTTCTCTTTTCCTCTGCATTGGTTATTATTGTTGCTGTGATTCTTTCCTTTGTATCGGAAAGCCTAAAGCCTATACAACAACTGAATGTGGAGATTGAAAAAAAGCAGGATATACTCCGATCGGTAGGTGAGGCTCAGGAATATGCCTCCGTTGATGATAAAAATTCATATATTATTGATTTATATGAGAAGTTTATCAAAAATAGCTTGGTAATTAATTCAAAAGGCGAAGTTGTTGAAGGTCGAGATGCCTTTGAAATTACTAAGGATATGAAAAACGAATTAGCGAAGCCACTTGAAGAAAGGGGACTTCCATTATTCATTTATGAAAATGAAACTGGTATTAAACGCTTCGTCATTCCATTGAGAGGTAAGGGTTTATGGGGACCAATCTGGGGTTATATCTCACTGGCTGATGATTATACTACAATTTATGGTTGTGTTTATGATCACCAAAGTGAAACTCCAGGCCTTGGTGCAGAAATAAGGGAAGAATGGTTTCAAAAGGAGTTTCATGATAAAAGAATCTTTGATGAGACAGGGAAATTTGTTTCCGTTGAAGTTGTGAAAGGTGGTGTTAATGCTGATAATAAATATGCCGTTGATGCAATTTCAGGCGGCACAATCACCAGCAAGGGTCTGCAATATATGATTTTTGATTGTCTGGTATCTTATGAAAATTATTTCAAATCAAATATGAAAAAAGATTGATATGAGTGATAAAGAATCATTGTTCTCTTCAAAGAACTTAAGCTTGTTAAGGGATCCGCTAAATAATAACAATCCCATCACAGTTCAGGTACTTGGAATTTGCTCAGCACTGGCGGTTACCGTAAAAATGGAACCGTCGCTTGTAATGGCAGTTTCAGTTGCCATTGTAACCGGATTTTCCAATCTGGTAATATCTCTGATGAGGAATGCAATTCCGCCGCGAATCCGAATTATCGTTCAATTGGTGGTAATTGCCATGTTGGTAATCGTTGTGGATCAGATATTGCAGGCATTTGCATATGATGTAAGTAAACAGTTGTCAGTATTTGTTGGTCTGATTATTACCAATTGCATTGTAATGGGCCGACTCGAAGCATTTGCAATGGCAAATAAACCCTGGCCTTCATTCCTGGATGGTATCGGAAACGGTGCAGGATATGGAGCAATTCTTGTAATTGTTTCTTTTTTCAGGGAAATCCTGGGCTCTGGGACTGTCTGGGGTTACAAAGTTATCCCTCAATCATTTTATGATGCAGGTTATATGAATAACGGCTTGGTAATTCTTCCTCCAATGGCACTTACATTCGTTGGAATAATCATTTGGGTGCAAAGAAGCAAGAATAAGAAACTTATGGATAATAAATAAAATAAAGATCTTGTAATGGAAAACCTGGTAAATATTTTTGTAAAGTCAATCTTTATCGACAACATGATCTTTGCATATTTCCTTGGAATGTGCTCTTTTCTTGCGGTTTCAAAGACAGTTAAAACATCAATAGGCCTTGGGATAGCGGTCATTTTTGTTCTGGGTATTACAGTACCGATCGACTATATTCTTGAGAATTATGTTCTCAAAGAAGGAGCACTTGCATGGCTTAGCCTTGGCTTAGCCGAGGTTGATTTAAGTTTTCTGAGCTTTATTATGTTTATAGCAGTAATTGCTTCCATGACTCAGCTTGTTGAAATGGTTATTGAAAAATTCAGCCCTTCTCTTTACTCTTCACTGGGAATATTTTTACCATTGATTGCTGTTAACTGCGCAATCCTGGGAGGTTCGCTTTTCATGCAACAAAGAGAATATGCCACTATTGCTGAAGCAACCACATTCGGATTCGGATCAGGTGTTGGCTGGTTCCTTGCGATTGTGGGAATTGCAGCAATAAATGAAAAAATATCCTATTCAAATGTTCCTGCTCCTCTCAAAGGATTAGGTATAACATTTATTACAACAGGATTAATGGCAATAGCGTTTATGTCGTTTATGGGCATTAAATTGTAGATTTTACAGAAGAATATATAGTTATGATAACAATTCTTGCAGTACATACGGAAATTATTCTCTACAGCATCGTAGTTTTCCTCCTGGTAATACTGGTATTAGTAAGTGTGCTTCTTTACGCAAAAGCAAAACTAAGTCCAAAAGGGGAGGTTACAGTAACAATCAATGATGAAAAAGTTGTTTCGGTTTCACCCGGAGGTACCATTCTCGGGACTTTGTCTGCAGAAAAGATTTTTCTTCCTTCAGCCTGCGGAGGTGGCGGAACCTGCGGCATGTGCAAATGCCAGGTAACTGAAGGCGGCGGAAGCATTCTTCCTACTGAGGTTGGTTTTTTTACCCGTAAAGAACAACAAAACCTCTGGAGATTGGGCTGCCAGGTTAAGATCCGTGAAAACATGAAGATCAGGATTCCAGAGGAAGTGCTGGGTATAAAGAAATGGGAATGTACTGTTATTTCAAATCGCAATGTGGCAACCTTTATAAAGGAATTTGTGGTACAGTTGCCTGCCGGTGAAGAATTACACTTTAATTCAGGGGGGTACGTCCAAATCGATGTTCCAAAGGTGGAAGTCGATTTTAAGGATATGATTATTGAACCTCAGTTCCAGGATGAATGGAATAAATTCAAACTCTGGGACCTGAAAATGAAAAATACAGAAGAAACATTCAGGGCTTATTCCATGGCTAACCATCCTGCTGAAGGAAATATAGTGATGCTGAATATACGAATCGCAACCCCACCATGGGACAGAGCGAAAGGCGAGTTTATGAAGGTTAATCCCGGGGTTTGCTCTTCCTATATTTTCTCGCGTAAACCAGGAGATAAAGTGACTTTATCCGGGCCTTATGGCGAATTCTTTATTAAAGATACCCAGCGTGAAATGATTTATATCGGAGGGGGGGCAGGAATGGCGCCATTGCGTTCGCATATTTTCCATCTGTTTCATACGATGAAAACAAACCGCAAAGTTTCATTTTGGTACGGTGCGCGCTCAAAACGTGAGATATTCTACGAGGAAGAGTTCCGGAAAATCGAAAAGGAATTTCCTAACTTTAAATTTAATATTGCCTTATCTGAACCCCATCCTGACGATAACTGGACCGGATATACAGGATTCATTCACCAGGTTGTCTATAACGAATACCTTAGCAAACAGGAAGAACCTGAAGACATCGAATTCTATCTTTGCGGACCTCCCATGATGAATGATGCGGTTCAGGATATGCTTTCAAATCTGGGAGTCCCTGAAGAGATGGTGGATTTTGATGATTTTGGAGGATAAGTTTTAAATCATTGTGTTTTGACATGTGCGAATTGTGAAGCTTACTATTCTCATATTGCTAAGTAGAAAATTTTTGCCGGGTAATAAATGTCCGTAATTCTTACTGAAAATTACTTTCCCAATATCTCACTAATGAGGAAAATATCGTTCTATTTACTTATTGTCAGTCTTCTTGTTTTCGCAGCTTGCAAGGCTCCTGTCAAAAAGGGAGTCTATTCGAAAGCTGCAGGATTTGCTCAGGGTACAACATATCATATTACGTATGAATTACCCGAGATGACTGACTTGCAGCCCAGCATTGATTCAATTTTGAATGCCTTTGATTTTTCACTTTCCTCGTACGACACCAACTCTGTATTATCCAAAATTAATCGAAATGAAGATGTTATTGTAGATGAGATGTTTGCCGTCGTTTTCAAAAAATCCTATGAGGTCTTTACGGCATCCGATGGAATATTTGACATCACCGTAATGCCATTGGTTAATGCGTGGGGTTTCGGCCCGGGAACGCGTGAAAATGTAAACGAAATTAATATCGATAGTTTGCTGGAATTTGTCGGCATGGAAAAGGTGAAACTTCAAAATAATAAAGTTGTAAAATCGGATCCCCGAATCCAGCTTGATGTCAATGCCATAGCACAGGGCTATTCTGTGGATGTTGTTTCAGGATTTCTAGATAGCCTTGGAAGCCAAAATTACCTTGTGGAAATTGGAGGCGAAATCAGGGCAATGGGAGTAAATCCTTCAGGAAACATTTGGAGGGTTGGAATTGATAAACCCGAATTTGGGAACATGATTCCAGGGGCTGAACTGGAGGCTATTGTTGAATTGAGCAATAAATCCCTCGCAACTTCAGGAAACTACAGGAAATACTATGAGGAAAATGGAGTGAAATACACCCACTCAATTGATCCCAAAACGGGCTATCCGGCCCAACATTCTCTTCTGAGTGCTACTATAATTGCCGATGATTGCATTTCTGCCGACGCTTACGCTACGGTTTGTATGGTCGCAGGGCTGTCAAAAAGCATAGAGATCCTTGATGAACACCCTGAGCTTGATGCGTATTTGATTTATGGAGATGAGGCTGGGGTTTACCAGCTATTTCTTAGTTCGGGGATGAAAAAAATGATTACTGAACAGAAATAAAGCTTATTTCTCAGTACTGCAAGTACCCCCGCAACAACTGTCAACGCCTTTGTCTCTGAGTTCCTGCGATGCCGCACTGCAACTGCTGCCTTTAAAAACAGCCTTTTTATCAAAGATCAGCTTAATCGAAAGTCCAAGAAGACCTAAGCCTAGAATGATTACCGATAATAATAAAACTTTCAGCATATTGTTTTATTGAGATTTTCAAAGGAAGGATATGAATAAAAAAAATTCTTTTGATGACGGAATTACAAAAATAAATAACAGCGTTTTGATACTTCCCGCAAAAAATCATATTCAAAATTCCAACGGATTTTTAAGACCTTACAAAAACTAAACAAGCCGTAGATCATTTTGTTTAAAAACAACAAAAGTTATCCTGAACATGAGTTGCAACCATCAACGGATTCGCCTTTAAGCTTTTTAAAACATTTTATTTCATCGTGTTTCACACAGGTAATCCCGAGTTTGCGCATTTCTTTATTATGCCCAACCTGATATCTGGGAAATTTGCCGTTTTTACGGAACAGTATGTTAAATGCCATTCCGACCATGGCAAAGGATAGAAGTATGGCTGAGAGGAGTAATATTTTTATCAACGGCTGAACAATTATGGTTTGTGAATGTCTGTATAAGGTGCAAAAGTAATTAATTTATAGTACTCTGGTAATTAAATCTTCCTTTTATAAGGTTAAAACAGATTTGATCTTCTCTTGTCTTATATGAGAAACTTTCAGTTTTTTGAGCCTTTTTAATCAAAGTTGATTTTCCTTGATACCTTTGAACAGTTGAATTTCATTTCATAAAGAGTTTTAGTCATGACAACAATAAAAATTAAGGATCCCAGCTTTGAAGAGTTTGTTCGCGAAGTCCTTGCCGATTACAAGATAGCTATGGTAAGCCGCCATTGCAGCCTTCTGGCCCGAAAGGAAGTGCTTACCGGAAAAGCCAAATTCGGAATTTTTGGCGACGGGAAGGAGGTTGCACAGATTGCTATGGCTAAGAGTTTCATGGCAGGAGATTGGCGATCGGGTTATTACCGCGATCAGACTTTTATGTTTGCTACAGGAATCAGCAATCCCGAAGAGTTTTTCGCCCAGATTTATGGCGACACAGGTCTTGATCATAATCCCGGGAACGGTGGCCGCTCCTTCAATAATCACTTTTGTACGCGAACATTGCGTCCCGATGGCTCCTGGCAGAACCTTGCCGAGTTAAAGAACTCCGCAGCCGATTTGTCACCTACCGCAGGTCAGATGCCAAGGTTAGTTGGACTGGGATATGCATCAAAGTTGTTCCGACAGAACAAGGAGCTTCATAAGTACAAAGAGTTTTCCGACAATGGCAACGAAGTGGCTTTCGGAATGATCGGTGATGCAAGTACGGCAGAAGGTCCTTTCTTCGAGACAGTGAACGCTGCAGCGGTTCTGCAAATCCCTATGGCCATTGCCGTGTGGGACGATGGCTATGGGATTTCCGTAACCAAGGATCTTCAAATTGTTAAAGCAAGCATTTCCGAGGCTCTTAAAGGTTTTGAGAAAAAAGAGGGCGAAAATGGCATCCTTATTTACAAAGCATTCGGTTGGGATTATCCGGGCTTGTGTAAAGTTTTTAAAGAGGGAATTGCAATCTGCCGGGCTGAACACATCCCCGTGCTTTTCCATATCGATGAAATGGTACAGCCTACCGGCCATTCAACCTCAGGCTCCCACGAGCGCTATAAAACAACCGAACGACTGCAATGGGAATTGGACTACGATCCCATCAAAAAAATGAGGGAATGGATATTTGAAAAGGAAATTGCTACTGAGCTCGAGTTGGAACGGATTGATGCCGAAGCGGAGAAGGAAGTCCGTGAAGCGCGTAACCGGGCGTGGAAGCATTATATTGGCCCCATTGAAAAGGAACGAAGCGAAATACTAGCTATCATTGAAAACCGCGGCTGTCAATGCAAAGCCGATAAATTCGACAAAGTAGGTGCTTATGCGAGCAACCTGAAAAAAATAATCAATCCGATCCGTAAAGACAATCTCAGCACGGCCAAACGTATCCTTCGGCATGTTTGTCTCGATTGTCCCGGACGGCAGGAACTTCAAAGCAAGTTATCTGCCTGGCTTGAAGCTGAGAAGCGGAAAAATGTGGATCGGTATAACACCACGCTTTACAACGAAACCGAGCGTTCCGCACTAAAAGTCAAACCATTGCCGCCTATGTACAGCGATGACCCGGAAATGGTTAACGGGAGAGAGATTATTCAGGGCAACTTTGACAAACTATTTCAGAAACTGCCCTTGCTCGTAACTTTTGGGGAAGATACAGGGAAAATTGGCGATGTAAATAAGGCTTTGGAGGGATTGCAGGATAAGTATGGCGACCTTCGGATTACCGATACCGGCATACGTGAGACGACTATTCTGGGTCAGGGAATAGGCATGGCATTGCGGGGACTGAGGCCCATTGCCGAGATACAATATTTCGATTATCTGCTCTATGGTTTGCAGACCCTGAGCGATGATTTGGCAACGCTTCACTGGCGCACCAAAGCCGGACAGGCAGCTCCGCTGATCGTTAGAACCCGAGGGCATCGACTCGAAGGAATCTGGCATTCGGGATCGCCTATGGGGATGGTGATTAACGCAATCAGAGGGATGTATGTTTGCGTGCCTCGAGACATGACCCGTGCCGCCGGCTTCTACAATACCCTCTTAGCGGCCGATGATCCGGCAATCGTTATCGAGCCATTGAACGGTTACAGACTTAAAGAGGCCCTTCCGGAAAATATCGGCGAGTTCAAAATACCTTTGGGCGTACCGGAAATCTTGAAAGAAGGAACCGATATCACACTCGTTACCTACGGATCGTGCGTGAGAATCGCCATCAATGCGATCGAGCAACTGGAGGAATTTGGAATAAGCGTTGAACTAATCGACGTGCAAACGCTTCTTCCTTTTGATATTAACCATGTTATCGCCAAATCGGTCAAGAAGACCAACAAAGTAGTTTTTTTCGATGAGGATGTTCCCGGGGGAGCCACAGCTTATATGATGCAGAAAGTACTTGAGGAGCAAAAAGCTTTCTTCAGCCTCGATGCCGAACCGCGAACCATATGTGCAAAGGATCACCGGCCGGCATATGGAACCGATGGGGATTATTTCTCCAACCCCAATGCTGAAGATGTTTTTGAAACGCTTTATGGCATCATGAACGATACCAATCCCTCAAAATTCCCTTTGCTTTATTGATTAAACGTCAAGACGCGACTGGTCGTAATCGACCTTCTCAGGGATTTCCCCGTCCTTGTACCGCCTGATCTTATAATTCAGATGGGCTATTCCAATTGCTACAAACGGGTTGATGATATTGAAAAAACAATAAGGCAAATACGTCCAAGTACTCACTCCGAGCACTCTGGATTGTGTTGCTCCGCATGTATTCCAGGGGATTAGCACGCTCGTGAGGGTTCCCCCGTCTTCCAAGGTTCGGCTTAACAATTCCGGTTTGTACCCTCGCTTCCGGTATATATCTGCAAACATCCTTCCCGGAACCACAATGGAAATATATTGGTCCGATGCGGTGATGTTAAAAAAGACGCTGGTTGCTATGGTTGTGGCTACAAGACTGCCTGTGCTTTTGGCAAAACGGATTATAGACTGCGTAATTCTTACCAACATTCCGGCTGATTCCATGGTTCCCCCGAAAATCATAGCAGCCATAATGAGCCAGATCGTGTTCAACATGCCCGACATGCCATCGGTAGAGAGCAGTTCATCAACCATTCCATTTTGGGTAACTACACTCACGTGGCCGTACATCGCCTGCATTACAGTGATATATGAAGCCTTAAAAAAGTTGTCGTGAACCCCGGAGATTTCTGCAATAAGGTGAGGCTGGAAAATTATTGCAAAGAGTCCGCCAAGCAAACTGCCGGCAAGAATAGACGGCAAGGGCGGCACTTTCTTAATGATAATTACTATTAGGGTAACAGGAACCAGGAAAAGCCAGGGAGTTATGGTGAATCGGCTTTCAATGGCTTTAATAACGGCCGGAATATCGGTTGATGTTTCCTGAAAGTCATAATTAAATCCAATCACCAAAAAAATCAACAGACAAAGGATCATACTTGGGGTGGTGGTGATCGCCATGTAACGGATATGGGTGAACAGATCGGTTCCGGCCATGGCAGGTGCCAGGTTGGTGGTGTCGGATAAAGGGGACATCTTATCGCCGAAATAGGAGCCTGAAATTACGGCACCTGCAATTATTCCTTCGTGCAGGCCAAAAGTTTTGCCAATACCAACCAAGGCAATCCCTATGGTTGCAACCGTCGACCATGAACTTCCGGTTGCCAGGGATACAATTCCAGTTATAACAACAGTTGCAAAGAGAAATATCGAAGGATGGAAAAGTTTCAGTCCATAACAAATCATTGCGGGCACAACACCGCTTATCATCCACGTTCCTGCCAGGGCGCCGATAAGCAAAAGAATCAGTATGGATGGCATAGCCGAGCCTATGGAAAGTACAATTCTTTTTCGGACATAGGTCCACGAGTAGCCAAGCCTCACAGCAATAATTCCCGCAATTGCAGCCGCAAGGGTCAGGGCTATTTGATTAGCACCGTTCAAAGTATTATCACCGAAATAAAGAACGTTGAAAAAGAGCATGCAGATGAGCAGCCCAATAGGGATGAGCGCCTGAAGCAGGGAAGGATTTTTTTCGGAACTATTCATGTTTGCAGATTCAAAGCGGGAAGATAATAATTTATTTGGTGTTTTGAAGCTATTGGATTCCCGAGGCATTAAGGTTTTGTGAATAATAAACGGGTAATTTGTGATTTTCTCTATAATCTATTTGGAGAAATTTAGAAGCATAGGCAACTTTTTACATAGAAAAGAGGTCTAAATTTTATATCCTAAAAAAACAGTTACCTGACAACTTTTTTGTGATCTTTATCAAATAGCTGTCTTTTTTGTTGAATTATTGATCCAAGGCTTAGTAAATTCACATCGTTTTAAACCGAGGAAAACGCAAGCTATGAACATAAATATTGATTTCTTCAAAATTACGAACAACAAAGTTGCTTCGAAGGGAAGAGTCCTCATAGCAGAACCGTTTCTCAACGACACATACTTTAAGCGTTCGGTGGTTTTTATTACAGAGCATAACGAGGAGGGCTCTGTTGGTTTCGTATTGAATAAGCCCATAGAATTAAAAGTGCAGGATGTGATTCAGAATTTCCCGTTTATTGATTCGGGCATCAGCATCGGTGGGCCTGTTAATACCAACACTTTGCATTACATTCATACCTTGGGCAGCTTGATACCCGATAGTATAAATGTATTGGATAATATTTATTGGGGCGGGGATTTCGAAACTTTGAAAGATTTGATTTCCAAGGGTCAGGTAAGTAAAGATCAGGTGAGGTTCTTTCTGGGATATTCAGGTTGGGGCGCTCAGCAACTCGAAAATGAGTTGAACGACAGTGCATGGCTTGTTGCCGAAATGGATGCCGAAATGATTATGAAGGGCGACGAAGCAGGCTTCTGGAACCAAACTCTTGAGAATATGGATAACAAGTACCAGGTGTGGGCAAACTTCCCTGAAAACCCCGGGCTTAACTAATCCGTAGCAATTCCCTTATCTTTGGAATCACCAGCCTCAAATCCTGATTTGCTTCTGTCTTAATGCCAGCCAATCCCACTTTTTGGCCGGCCTCAATATCTGTGTCCCTATCGCCTATAAAGAACGATTCTTTTACATTAACAGAAAATCTTGAAATAGCCTTCTCAATGAGAACTGTATCGGGTTTTCGGCAAATACATCGCTCGTTTTCGGGGTGGTGGGGGCAATAATAGATTTCGTCGAAGAAAAGCTTGTGGGCTTTAAGCAGGGAGGCCATTTTCTCGTGCACCTTGTCAACATCGTGTATTGTGCATACTCCCCTGGAAATACCTCCTTGGTTGGAAATAATGATGAGAAGATATCCCTCCTGCTTCAGCCACTGCAAAAGTTCGACTACCCCGGTATTCAACTCGAAATCATTCGGGTCTGAAACGTAATAATACCCTGAATCGTTGTTGATTACACCGTCGCGATCAAAAAAAACTGCCTTATTCATAATTTATAAGCCCAATTGTTGGATAAATTTGCTTATTAAGCCCGGATAAAGAAACATCGGGTAGATTATTCCATAGATAGCTCCCCATAAATGCGCGTCGTGGTTAATGTGGTCTTTGTCTTTCCGACCCATATAGCTGGAATATCCCAGGTAGAGTATGCCAAAGACAATTCCCGGCATAGGAAGAATCCCGTAAAGCAAGATCTTTTCAAGGGGGGAAAAGAATATACTTGTGAATAGTATTGCCGATACAGCCCCTGATGCCCCAACAGCGATATAGTAGGGGTCTTTTCTCTTCTTCAGATAGGTAGTGAGGCTTGAAATCACAATTGCCGAAAAATAAAGAACCAAAAAGCTTACTAGGCCTGATTGAATATGCCCTGCGTTTTCAAGAAAGCCAAACTCCCGTTCCACATATAACCCAAACGAAAACAGAACCACCATATTAATAAGCAGGTGAATCCAATCGGCATGCAAAAAAGCATGCGAAACAAAGCGGAATAACTCTTTGCGCTGAGCAATTCGGTATGGCGAGAAGTCGTAACGACTCATTATTACGGGGTTCTGAAACGCAATGAATGAAACAATTGCAGTAATTATAACCAAAGTGATTGTCACCATTATCAGTGTAGGATTTTAAAAATTAGCTCTTTTAGCAAATCTCCGGCCTCGGTTGATGCGTTTCCGTACCCTTTTGATTTTATATCGTATTCGCGCAGCAAGGAAATGATGTGCATCACTTTCGACGCGTTGTAATGTCGTGCCGCGTTTTCGTATTCTGAAACAAAGAAGGGGTTTATCTTCAGGGTTGCGGCTATATTGTTTTTCGATTTATCGCTGAGGCTATGGTACAATAAGATCTTGGTGAAGAAAAGGTACAGCATGGAAAGGGTGACCGCAATATTGTTGTTTTTCTGATTTTCGGCGAAATAGTTGATGATCTGATTGGCTTTCAGGATATCTTTCGTTCCAAGCGCGTTTTGCAGTTCAAAGTTGTTGTACTCTTTGCTGATGCCAATGTTTTTCTCAATGTCTTGTGCCGTAATTGGTTTGGAATTATCGGCAAGCACAATTACCAGTTTGTCGAGCTCATTCGAGATTCTCGAAAGATCGTTGCCCAGAAACTCGGTAAGAAGAATAGCAGCCTTGGGATCGATTTTATAATGCCGTTTTGCCAGATTGTTTGAAATCCACTCGGGAATCTTATTGTCATAAAGCTTCTTGGATTCGTAGTAAACAGCATTTTCCTGAAGCGATTTGTAAATGATTTTCCTTTTGTCGAGGCTTTTGTACTTGTAATTAATTACCAAAAGAGTTGATTTCAGGGGATTCTTAATGTAATGGATCAGCTCATCGAAGTTTTTGAGCTCCTGTGCCTCTTTTAAAATCACAAGCTGGTAGTTTGCCATCATGGGAAAACGGCGGGCAATATTGGTAACGGCAGCGGCATCCGCGTCTTTTCCGTAAACAACGGTTTGGTTGAACGACTTCTCAGCCTCCGTCAGCACATTTTGCATGATATATTCGGTAAGCTTGTCGATATAATAAGGCTCTTCCCCGCATAGGAAATATATGGGACGATAGATCTTATTTTTCAGATCCTTGAATAATTGCTCAATGCTTATGGTGGTTTGCGTACTGGCCATATTTTAGTCGAATCTCATATGTTTGACGGAAATGCCGTGGTTTTTAAGTTCCTTCAGCGAATCAACCCCGATTAGAAGATGCTCTTTCACGAAATTTTTACTGACTGATTTATCGCTTTCACTTGTTTTGACACCGGAAGAGATCATCGGTTGATCCGTCACGAGCAGCAGCGCACCGGTTGGTATTTCATTTACAAAACCTACAGTGAAGATGGTTGCAGTCTCCATATCAATTGCCATGGAGCGCGTTCCACGAAGGTATTCCTTGAAATCCTCATCAAATTCCCACACTCTGCGGTTGGTGGTGTAAACGGTACCTGTCCAGTAATCCCTTCCCTTGCTTCTGATGGTGGAGGAAACGGCTCTCTGAAGCTTAAAGGCCGGTAGACTGGGTATTTCCGGGGGAAGGTACTCATTGGAAGTGCCTTCGCCTTTAATTGCAGCGATGGGAAGGATGAGGTCGCCCAGTTCGTTTTTTCGTTTAAGTCCCCCGCATTTGCCCAGAAACAATACAGCTTTGGGCAGAATGGCACTGAGCAAATCCATAATGGTTGCGGCGTTTGCACTGCCCATGCCAAAGTTGATTATTGTAATCCCGTCGGCTGTGGCGCAGGGCATGGGTACCCTTTTATTAATGACTTTTGTTTTATAGGTGGTGCAGAACAAATCCAGATACTGACTGAAGTTGGTTAATAAAACATACTTCCCGAAGGAATCCAAACTGCATCCGGTGTACCGTGGAAGCCAATTATCAACAATCTCCTGTTTTGTCTTCATGTTATTACTGTTTTTTATACTTTAGCCTCCGCATTGACTCCGGTATTATGAAAGCCTTAAATTTACCAACTTATTCCCTTAAAATAAAATCGGAAAACGATCTTGAGTATGTTTATGATCAGTTTCGGAAAAAATATGTTCGTTTAACACCTGAAGAATGGGTGCGCCAAAATTTTTCCCATTACCTGGTTAGTGAAAAACTCTATCCCGCTTCAAGGATGATGCTTGAGAAATCACTGAGCGTAAACAAGCTTTCCAAGCGTTGCGATATTCTGGTCTGCAATGATACGGGAGATCCTGTGCTGATGGTCGAATGCAAATCCCCCGAAATAAAAATCGGCCAAAGCACGTTTGAGCAGGTTTCAATATACAATCTTGCCTTTCGTGTTAAATATCTGATCATAACCAATGGCTTGCAACATTTTTGCTGTGTGGTGGATTTCGAAAGCCGGAGTGTGAATTTTCTGAGCGAGATACCTGAATACGATAGAATCAGGACCTTAGATGCGCACTAGTTGAAGAAAATACTCCGATAACCATTGGTCGCCTTTTTTTATCCAGTCTTTTTTCTGCCCTGTAATTATATAGCCCTGCTTAATAAACAGATTGAGGCTTTCCTTGTTGTCTTCGCAAATATTGCAATACAGTTGCTTAAGGCCCAGGGTGCCAAATGCATATCCCCTTAGGCTCTCCAAGGCTTCGGTGGCAAATCCCTGATTGCGGTCGTCCTCAGAACCGATGAGAATTCCTACCCCTGCTCGTTGGTTGAAAGGGTCAAAATCAAACAGGTCGATTGCGCCGATAACCGAGCTGCCGGATTTTTTTTGAATTACGAGGCGCAGCTGCTTGGCTTCAAAGATATCCTGGTGTGCCTGCTCCAGGTATTTTTTTAAGGTGTACTTTGAAAAAGGGGTAAGCGTATTGCTCAAATGCCAAATAGCCGGGTCGTTTTCCCAGAGATATAAAATATCAAGATCTTCGGGTTCAAGCGCACGAAGCTGAATACGTGAATTCTCTAGGGTCTGCATGATTGGCAATATTTTAGGAGAGTGCAGTTGAGTTTAAAAATGGGATAATCAGGAACGGTTACTGGTCTTCGTAAAGAACCTTGAAGGATTTCCCTTCAGAGGATTTGGCTTTGAATGAGTCGGTCTTGTTATCATAAACTAATTCAATCTTTTCATTACTTTCGATGTCTGTGAGAGTAATGGAAAATTGTTTGTCGAATTTTGGATCTGTTGAAATCCGGGGAGCCGTAAAGGGCAGTATTTCAAGTTTATAGACATCTTCTTTTCCAAGTCCGCTCTCATCAAAAAGCGTCATATATCCAATTTTCCCATTCCCAAGCGGGAAATAGCCTATGTCGTCATTGGTGGTGTTAATAGGGTAACCAAGATTAATGGCCTCTTCGAATTGGTTGTATCTGTTTATTAGGGCATAAAACACATCAAACCCACCCATGTTGAAATGTCCTTTTGAGCTAAAGAAGAGGGTTTTCCCGTCGCCCGACATTTGAGGAGATTCTTCATCAAACTCAGTGTTTATGGTCGACCCGAGGTTTTCTGCCGGTCCCCAGTCGCCAACCGACTGTTTTCTGGAAACGAAGATATCGAGCCCGCCAAAACTCTCGCTACGGTTGCTGGTAAAATACAAATTTTTGCCATCAGGAGACAGGGAAGCAAATGTTTCATTGCTCTTTGTATTGATGTTTTTGCTGAGGGGAGTGGCTTTACTCCATAGATTACCATCAAATTTGCTTGTGTAAATATCGCTGTTGTTATTGTCTTGTTTTACCAGAATCAGTTCTTTCCCGTCTGCGGAAAGAAAGCAGGGCCTCATATCCCCATCGGAGCCGATCTGGGGTGTGATATTTACAGGAATGCTCCACACGCCTCCGATTTTGTGTGAGTACAGGATCGCCTCGTAGAATTTTTGACTGTTCATGAATACCATGATGTTTTCATCCGGTGTCAGCACAGGGGAATAATCGGATGCGGATGTATTGATAGGCGAGCCAACATTGGTTTTAGCAAAATTGAGAGGGGAGTCCTTGATGATTTTTGCCCTCTCACAAATTTTGATTTCGGCTTCAACAATCCTTATGTTGTATTTTTTCTCGAAATCCTTGATGCTTTTGAAGCGCTCATAACTATCGAGAGCCTTATCCAGATCGTTGTTCATGCGGTATGCATTGCCAAGATAAAACCAGGCGTGATGGGGAGCTTTTTTTTCATCCAGGTCTTTTGGGCGATACTTCATCGTGATATTCATTACCGCCTTCTCAAGGTATTCAATAGCTTTGTACTCTTGTCCCCTTATATTAAGATAAGTCATCCCGGTGCGAAAATTGTAATTCGCGTTATCGGGCTGGAGTTTGGTTATCTTGAGAAAAAGGAACAAAGCTTCCTCATACTCGCCGGTAGAGAAGAAATATTCAGCGTCATCAAAAAGATTATCAATATCGTCCTGATCCTTCTGTGCATTAGCCAGGTTGAAGCTAAAAATTAGAATTCCAAGGATATATATTGTTCTTCGCATAGTTTATTTGTAACCTGTACTCGATTAACACTAATTAGCCTTTAATTGTTCAGGTACAGGAACTTCTTCGATTATCAGAAGCGCTCCTCCAAGCTCAATAATCCGGAATTCAACTCTTCGGTTAAACTTGCGGCCTTCAAGGGCATCCTTACCATCAGGAAAATTGTTGATGGCAATGTTCTCGGATTCGCTGAACCCTTTCAATTTTAATCTGCCGGTGTTGATTCCTTTAGCAATGAGGTAATCGGTTACTGCTTTGGCACGTTTTTCAGAGAGCATCTGGTTGTACTCATAATCTCCCATGGCATCGGTGTATCCTCTGACCTCAAGGCTCAGTAAAGGGTAATCATTAAGTGCCCTCGTCAACTCATCAAGTTTTTCTTTTGCTGCTTCCGTTAGGGTATAACTGTCGAACCCAAAGAATACAGGTTTGATGAAATATTTGAATGATGGGGCTTTGGGTTCAACAACAGCAACTACTTCTTCAACGACGGGTGTTTTTTCAGGCAGAATTTCAGCTGCAGGTACTTCAGTTACCAGTTCCTCAACAACAGTTGTTTCATTTACGGGTGTTTCGGCGGTAGGTTGAACAATAGCAACTGTCTCGTCTTCGGGTAATACCTTAATGTAATAAAGGTCTCCTTCTCCAAAGCCGCTTGCATCATAAAGTGTTAGATATCCACCTTCTTTTTTATTGTCGGGGAAGAAAAAGAGTTCGTCGTCGGTAGTGTTTATAGGATAAGGCAAAGCCTTAGGTGCTGACCATGATTTATCGGACTGCAGTTCGGAGAAAAAGACATCGTATCCTCCAATGGTAGAGTGGCCCTGCGAAGAAAAATAGAGGGTTTTGCCATCTGCGCAAATAAATGGAGTTTCTTCGTTTAGCTGAGTGTTGATGCCAGTGCCCAAATTTGCAGGTGCAGACCAATCACCTGATTCAGAAAGGGTGGAACTGTATATATCCATTCCTCCGGATCCTCCGGTGCGGTTACTTGTGAAATACAAGGTTTTTCCATCGGGGGAGACAGAGGCATGCGATTCGAAAAACTTGGTGTTGATGTTTTTACCCAGTGATTTGGAGGGATTCCATCGCCCCATGCTGTATTCGCTAACCAGAATGTCGCCATCGAAGTTGTTGATCCTGACAAGAAACAACTGCGAGCCGTCAAAGGAAAGCGACGAGACATATTGGTTTCCGTCTGACTCAATTTGGGGTGTAATGTTAATTGGATTCGACCAGTTCCCGTTGATCTTTTTAACGAAAAAAGCCGCGTCATAAAATTTCTGGGCAGTCATGAAAGCCATAGAATTCTCATCCCCTGCGAGTACTCCCTGAAAGTTGTTCAGGCTGGTATTAAAGCGTTTACCCATGTTTTCCTTGAAAATGGGGGAGGGGTTTTTGATGGCAAGCTTAGCTCGGTTGCACGATTCAATCTGTTGGTTGGCATACTCAATGTCGGCAGGGCTTGGCTTAACGGCTGAGTTGATAAATGCATTGTACGATTCGATGGCTTTATCCAACTGGTTATCGATGCGGTATGCGTTTCCAAGGTAAAGCAAGGCGTCTGCAGGTGCAAAAGTCTCGTTATAGCTTCCCTCTTTGTAATTTGGGGAAGTATTGGTGGCGGCCTTCTCGAGGTAGGGAATTGCTTTTTCCTTTTGACCGGGAATGTTCAGATAACAGACCCCGATCCGGTAATTAATATTCGCGTTTTCCTGAAAGCCTGCATTATATACTTTCTGGAAAGAAAACAAAGCTTCTGTATAGTCTTCTTCCGCAAGAAAGAATTCCGCATCAAAAAAATCTTCCCTTACCAGATCTTTTTGTGCGCTTACATAAAGGAATCCGCTAAGGACAAAGAATAAGAGAATGGATACACGTTTTTTCATAGTGCAGAGCTTTTGGTCAGTTACCAAATTTAGTAATTATCACGTTACAAATGAAAAATTATCATTTTAATTATTAAAGGGCTATCCGAGATTTGTTAATCATGACAGTTTTTTACAGCGATAGATTTGTTTTTTTATGCCTTATCGCTATAAAATCTCAGAACACCCGGATTGTAAGTTTGTTGCAAAGAAATGTTCTTTATTGCTCTTTATCAATGAATTACTGCAAATCTTTATGTGTTTGGCAATCCGCTTGATCATCCATTACTAAAAGCTTGTGATGATGTTGAAAAGTATTATTAATATTTTTATGTTTCTTTTCAATTTTTTTTGTTCCCCTTGTTTCTTGGCTGCACAAATCAAAAAAAACATAGGCTTTGATTGTTACCTTCTGGGGATTTCTTTAAAGCTTCCGTCTAATCTTTCTTTTTCTTTTTGCGAAAAAGGATAAAAAGGAAGATGATGATTCCCGACAAACCAACGGCTCCGATGGCGAGCAATTTCCCCCTTCCGGTGGTTCGATGAACTGTTGGTTTCTGTTCTGCCAACATCTCATTGCGGGCCTTGTCTTCCCCAGTTAATAACAACTGGAGAATTGCATTCCATACATCCTCCATGCTGTAGCCGAATTCAGCGGCGTGTTCTGCAAGGTACTTCATCAGATCTTCAATACTTGTAATCCCTTCTTTTTCAAGATCTAGCTGATCGAGCAGGCGGGCTAATCCCGGACTTGCGAATTCCCTGAGATTTGCAATGAAATCTTCAAGTTTTTCCCTGCCAAGTACCTTGTCAATTAATTTGAAAACGTCTTCTTCTGAATAACCGTTTGCTGAAGCATTACTTATCAGGTATTCAATCAAACCCGAAACTGAGGTTATTCCCGCTTCCTTAAGATCAATATTCTGAAGGAATTCTTTAAGCGCTCCCTCGGAATTTTCGATCAACTTCCCTAGGAATTGATTCAGTGAGTTGTCTGCGAGATATGCCGAAAATAACTTGTTGATTTCTGAAGTCGAAAGTTTTTTGTTTTTTACCGACTCGGCAAGGAGGTAATTATAAAGATCGGCTGCAGAACGAAATTCGCTAACAGGAAGTTTTGTCGAGTTAAGAATTTTACTCAGTTCGCCGGTTGATCCTGATTGGATTACCGGAAGTATGTCATCCAGTCGGGTATCGGTGGCTTTGAGTAAAAGGCGAATCATATTCTCCTCATTTACGGCTCCTTCAGAAGCTTTTCTCAAAAGATATGATATGAGCTCAGAGCGATCACCAATGCCGTTAGCCTTCAAATCCAACTTTTCAAGATAAACCTTTGTTTCCGGATCTGCCAAACGGATGAGCTTTTTAAGAAGCAACTCAAGGTCGGTCGCAGCCGTGTAATCCTCTAAAAGTTTATATACATCGTCTTTAGTGTAACCAAATTGATCGGCATTATCTAGAAGATAGCGAATTAGTTCGTCGAAGGATTTTATTCCCTCTTTCTCCAAATCCAGGTTCTCAAGAGTAGTTTTCAGGTTTCCGTTTGCATAAAGGGCCAACTGGTTTACGATATCTTCCAAATCACCTGAATAAGCGAGTTTCAGCAATACATTATTTATGTCCTGATGAGTAAAACCGTTTCTTTCAGCCTCGGATTTCAGGTAGTCGATAAACTCCTCTCTTGAACCAAATGAATGTTCGTTTAGATTCGTCTTTTCAAGAAATTCCTTTAGACTGCCAGTTGCAAGTGCTGCCATTTTTTGACGAAGGTCTTCGATTTCAGCAATTTGGTTATAGGTGTATTTTTGAAGAAGCTTGTTAACATCTTCGCTTGTGTAATCTTTCAAATCAGCATTTGAATAGAGATGTGAGATTAACTCTTCGGCTGTGTAAATATTTTCCTTCTGAAGATCGAGACTTGTAAGGAAGTCTTTCAGAGCTCCCTCTTCGGCTAATGCAATCAGCTTGCCCAGGACTTCCGATGCATCCCTGCTGACGGCCAGATTGGTAAGGGCGTTAAGCACTTCGGCCTCCGTAAAGGCTTTACTGCTTGCATTGCGATACAGTGAAACGGCAAAATCCTGAGGAGTGCCGGGGGTGAGAGTCGACAAATCCAACGATTTCAAATACGATTTTAGTTCTCCCTCATCAGTCGAATGAAGCAACTTGGTGACAAACAGATTCTGATCGTTACTGCCATTTGACCCAACAATTGAAAGGGCTTTTACAACATCTTCACTGGTGTAGTTGTTTACATTGGAGTTTCTGACAAGGTAATCAACTGCCTGATATGGGGTATTGATTGCATTCGACTTGGTATCAAGCTCGGAAATTGCTTTTTTCAGGTTTCCTTCAGAGGCGTTTTTAAGGTGGATGAGAAACTCTTCCAGATCTTTCTTGCTAATCATCTCGGCATACAAACGGTCTACATCCTGATTGCTATATCCGAGTTTATCAGCATTTTCGTAGAGATATTTAAATAACTCACCTGTATTGGTGATGTCTTCTTTCTTCAGATCCAGATTTTGCAAAACCTCTTTTAAGCGGCCATCGGCGCGACTGGCCAAATCATTTGCCAAAGCGTTAATATTATCCTGGGCCGGGGCTTTTTCTTCAGATTCCAGCAGTGATTTGTCTTCGTCCGAAGTTTTCCCTGTTGCCGTCAGATTCGATACCTTGTCATTGTTGTACACAATGGTTGCGGTTTTTGTAACCTTGTTGCCATCGGGATCAGTAAGATTGAACTCAATTTGATTTGTGCCGGGCTTAGGTCTGAATTCAAAGCTCTGATTGCGTCTGTCGACTTTTACCGTGTCGACCTTAACCAGCACGGAATCGAGATATTGCTTAATTACAATCACAGATCCTTTTTCGGCTTCATAATCGAGTTTTACCGTCTTGCCTTTTGAAACAGTGATGAGTGAATCTTTGAGTATAAGCAGCTTGTTAAGTTCCTCCTGCGACAATTTTGCAGGTACAGGAATCAGTTTTATCTGTTCGCTTAGAGTGATGCCTGAATGTGGGGTATTTGGACTAACCTCAAGGGATTTGATCAGTCGTTCAAACCTTTCACTGTCGAAAACCATAGAGTATTTACCCGCAGGAACGCTGAAATTGAATTTGCCCAGTTCATTGGGGTGGACCATTGCAAGGGTATCCCCTGAAATTTGGCTTATTACGTTTATTGCAATCTCCTTTCCATCGATTTTCTGTCCCGAATAATTCAAGATTCCGCTGATTTCATACCTTCTGGGGTGGTCGGCTGTATAAACCTTGTAGCGGTAAATGTCATGCCTGCCGTAACCGGTTTCTTTAAAAACCGGAAAGTAAGCGATTTCGCCATCCTTAACCGGGCAAAAGAAAATGTCATCATCAGTTGTATTCACGGGATATCCCATGTTCAGCGGGTTTGCCCAGGTATCGTCGGATTTCAGGGCTGTCATGAAAACATCATACCCTCCCATGTTGTAATGCCCGTAGGATGAAAAGAAAAGTCTGCGGCCATTCTCGGTAATAAAAGGACATTCCTCGTTATATGCGGAGTTGACTACTGATCCCAGGTTTTCTGCGGGGCCCCAGTCGCCATTTTCCTGTTTTTTGGATTTGTAGACATCCAAACCACCGAATCCACCTTTTCGGTTACTTGTGAAATAGAGTGTATTACCGTCTTTTGTGATGGAGGCGTGCGATTCCCAATATTTTGTATTTATGTTCTCGTTTAACTTTACAAGGGGAGTCCAAACTCCGTTGACAAGTTTGGAGCTGTATAGATTCCCAATAAAATCGTCGTTCCTGTATACAAAAAGAATGGTGCCATCGAACGAAAGCCCGGTAGGATATACATCTCCGTCAACACCTAACTCAGGAGTAATGTTTCTCGGGGGAGTCCATGCGCCGTTAATCTTTTCGGTATAAAAAACGGCATCGTAGAACTGTAACTTGGAGATGAACACCATTTTGGTTTCGTCGCCTGAAACTGCCGGGTTTTTGTCTGCAAAGCGAGTGTTAACCTGATTGGAAAGCAACTCAACATCCATGTCAACCGGCTTTTTCATGAGCTTTTCCGCAGCATCGCAGGCCGCAAGTTGCTCGAGAACCAGCTGGTCGTCGTAAATTTCGCTATCCATCTGCGATTGAAATTTCTTGTACGAATCGCGGGCTTTATCCAGTTCGTTATTTACGCGATATGCGTTACCAAGAAAAAAAAGTGCTTCAAGAGGAGCACCCAACTCCTTGTAATTGCTTTCCTTATATTTCGGGTTGATATTTTTGGCGGCTTTTTCGAGGTAGAACACCGATTTGTCCTTTTCGTAGGCATTATTCAGATAACAAACACCAATTTTGTAGTAAATGTTATAATTATCGGGATAGGTCCGGTGCATCCGAAGGTATAAGGGCAACGCCTCATCGAACTCCTCAAACAAATAGTATGATTCGGCAGCAAGGAATACCTGCTTCATATCCATGGTTTGCTGGCTAAATCCTGGGAGCAGGAGGCTGAAATAGATAATTATCAGGCTTATTGTTTTTTTCATAATTGTTGGATCACTAGTCTTTACTCCAGGTTATTGAACCGGATGCTTTTTGATTGAAAAAGAGACCAAAACCGCATATACAAATGTAAAAAAATATGTTATATGTTTTTGGTATTATTATACACAGTCCATTCGACTCATGGATATTTTGACCTATCCGCAATCAATCATTGTCAAAACACGTTTTTTGTCGATTAAATATCCAAGCTTTAAGACGCGTTTTTATATTCAAATCGAAAAAATACTCCTCCAGAATATCGAAAAATCAATATTCAGTTTGTAATCCCTGGCATATTCAATATTCAGTTTTTCTTTGGTATCCTGATCCGGGTCGCGAAGTCCTGCAGAGGGATCAAATATTCCCTTTTTTAACAAAGGCAAGCCGGAGAGATCTGTGCCCCCGCAATATGCTACCCAAGTTTTTGACGACACTAAAACTTGCGCGGCCTTTCCGATGTTTTTTCGGTATCCCTTTAAAAAAAGGAATAGGAAAGGCCAGGTAATCATAAACATAAGCGAAACCCCGATATCGAAGAGCCGTTTGCTGCGACGGTTACGTCCCTTATCGATAGAGTTGAAATTTATCATGTAAAGATCGCCGGCGGTGTTGATTGAGTTGCTGCCAATTATGCTCAGGCTTTCCGGGGGGGCAATCTTATACTCAACCGGAGTACCCGTGACATCGGCCATTATCCGGATAATCTCCCTTGATGCCATATCTTTGGCACAGAACACAATCTCATCGATTTTGTGGATTTTAACTATTTCAGGAAGCTGGCTTGTGTTTCCCAGGTAAGCGTAATCATCCGAGTCGATAGGGGAGACGAAACCTGCAATATCAGGAACTATTTGGGTTTTGTGAAGCACGTCGCTTACCCTCTGCGCCTCGTCGCGAAACCCAACAATTATCATTCGTTTTTTCCGGTTCAATGCAAGCTCATAATCGCTGAAGCCTGCCGAATACAATATGAGCCTGTGGAAGATCAGGGTTAAAAGTCCCCATAAGGTTCCAAGAAGAATCAATGCCCTCGAAAACCGATAGGCTTCGGGTAAAAGCGCATAAAGCACCAGGATAATTACAGTCCCTATAAGATGACCGCTTATTACTTTCCATAATTTCACGGGTTTCTCATATCCCCCGGAATAATAAATAGAAAGAAGCCAGATAAGAATATAGGCAGGAACTACAAACCGATAAAATGCCGGTGGATAGTACTCCGACATGTCGAACCTGAATTTTTCCCACAGGGGAACCAAAAACCAGAAGCCGGCAAAAATAAACAAAAAGTCTATCAGAGGTTGATAAACCCTTTTCACGAAACGCCGGAATATGGCCAGACCAGCCCGAAAATAAATTGCCAGGTTAATGAGTCTTGAAAAAGCCCGGGCATTCTTTTTTGAGAAGTGCTTGCGGGCGAAAATGAGCATTGCGTTGTAAAAAACAACCACGTAATTGATACTGCCTTTCTTGGTGCTTTCTCCCTTGTAATGAATTATTGTGGTTTTTGGGAAATAATAATTTTTGTAGCCTTCTTTTATCATCCGGTAAGAAAGGTCGATATCCTCACCGTACATAAAGAAGTCCTCATCTAGGAGGCCTGTTTTCTTCAAGGCCTCGGTGCGCAGAAACATAAAGGCTCCCGACAGGATTTCAACGGTATGTGTCTCATCCTGACTGAGGTATCCAAGGTGGTATTGTCCGAATATTTTTGATTTGGGGAAAATTCTCGCAAAACCGAAAATTTTGTAAAAGGCAACTGCGGGAGTAGGTAGAGCCCTTTTCGATTCGGGAAGGAATTTCCCTTTCCCGTCGATCATTTTCACCCCCAAGGCTCCGGCATCCGCGTGCTCATCCATAAAGGAGATGCATTTTTTGAAGGTGTCTTCCTCAATTACGGTGTCGGGGTTTAGAAGCAAACAATATCTTCCTTTAGCGATGCGCAGTGCCTGGTTGTTTGCTTTGCTGAAGCCCTCATTGTGCTTGTTTTCGATGAGTTTAACCCAGGGGAATTTCTCATGGATCATTGCACAGGAACCGTCGACCGAGTTGTTGTCAACAACAAATACTTCCGTTTCAAACTGTCTGGATGCATTGTCAACTGCATGAAGGCATTGTTCCAGGAAATATTTTACGTTGTAGTTTACTATGACAACTGAAAGATCCATTCGATATCTAAGTAAAAAACCTAAAAGTAAGTAAAAATTTTATTATTAGGCTTTTAGTTTTGCTTTGAAGCAGTTCTGCCATGAAAGACGATTTGCTGCTCCTTCCGGAATTATATTCCGCCTTAAAGCCCTTCCGGTACAATGACCTGGTTACGAAGGAGATCATCGAAATCCTCCCTCTTGCGGATCAGGTAGTCTTTTCCCTCGTGAACCATAATTTCGGCAGGGCGGTAGCGGGAGTTGTAGTTCGACGACATGGCGAAACAATAGGCTCCGGCGTTGCGGAACATAAGAATGTCGCCCTCAGAAACCTCTGTTAACTTGCGGTTCCAGCCGAAGGTGTCGGTTTCGCAGATATAACCCACCACAGTGTAAATTCGTGTTTTCCCTTCGGGTTTCGAAACATTGATAATATGGTGGTAGGCATCGTAGAACATGGGCCTGATAAGATGATTCAGACCGGTGTCCAATCCCGCGAAAACAGTTGCAGTTGTTTGCTTGATGACGTTAACCTTTGCCGCGAAATAGCCTGCTTCGCTCACCAGATATTTTCCGGGCTCGAAAACAAGAGTGAGCTTTTTGCCATAGCTTTTGCAGAACTCGTTAAACTTCTGCGACAAACTCTCTCCCAGCGATTCAATATCGGTTTCGTAATCATCGGGTTTGTAGGGAACTTTAAATCCGCTGCCAAAATCAACATATTCCAAATCCTTGAAATTCATTGCAGAGTTAAACAGAATCTCGGCTCCCCGTAAAAAAACATCAACGTCGAGAATGTCGGATCCTGTATGCATATGGATTCCCTCAACATGCATGTTGTTAGCCTCAATTACCCGCAAAACGTGAGGAAGCTGGTGAATGGAGATCCCGAATTTCGAATCGATATGCCCGGTGGAGATTTTGTTGTTTCCTCCCCCGAGAATATGGGGGTTAATGCGTATGCAAACTGGCACTTTATTGCCGTATTTATGACCGAACTGCTCGAGGATGGAAATGTTGTCGATGTTGATCCTTACGCCTCGTTCAACACCCATTTCAATTTCTTCGAGCGAAACGCAGTTGGGAGTAAAAGTAATGTCTTTAGGGTTAAAGCCGGCCTGAAGCCCCAGCATCACTTCCTGTATGGAAACCGCGTCAAGTCCGGCGCCCAGCGTTTTTAGTATCTTGAGGATGTTGATATTGGAAAGAGCCTTGCAGGCATAATTGATTTTTACTTTAGAGCTTTTGAAAGCCGATTTCATGCGGTTGAATTGCCGCTTGATAACAGCTGTTTCATAGATGTATAGAGGAGAATCGTATTTTTTTACAAGATCCACAACAGGAATCCCGTCGATCAGATAAACATTATCTTTCAATTCCATGGCAATGATGTCTTTTTTTACAGTGCAAATATAATAGAATAAATGTGATTGTATAAGGGCAGGGCGGGCTTAAGGCTTTCGGCCTCCCAGAGTTGATTCGAAATCCAATCGGTTAACGAGCGAACGCCCCAGGGTTATCTCATCGGCAAATTCCAGATCGTCGCCAATGGCAAGCCCTCGGGCCAGTGTGGTGATATTTATGCCGCTCTCTTTGATTTTTCGGTAGATATAGAAGTTTGTCGTGTCGCCTTCCATGGTGGTTGGCAAGGCCAAAATGATTTCCTTTACCTTATGCTCCTTTACTTTTTTCTCGAGGGATTCGAGGTTCAGGTCGCCCGGACCAATGCCTTCCATCGGGGAGATGATTCCCCCGAGAACATGATATGCCCCGCGGAACTGCTGCGTATTTTCGATCGACATAACATCCCTGATACTTTCCACAACGCAGATTACCTCGTGCTCTCTTTTGGGATTGGAGCAGATATGACAAATGTCGGAATCGGATAGGTTGTGACAGATCTTGCACTCCCTGATTTCTTTTTTTAGCCGGATCACTGCATTTCCGAACGATTCGGAGACCTCTGCATCCTGCCGGAGAAGGTACAATACGAGCCTCAGCGCTGTTTTTGTGCCAATGCCGGGTAGTTTGGCGAATTCATTCACGGCTTCTTCCAACAACTTCGAGGGGAAATTCAGCGACATACTTAAGTTTTAAATTCTTTGCAAAAATAGCCTCAAGCACGGGCATTCGCAATTTTTTTTATTATTCTTGCACAAATATATTTTATGAGTTCACTGGGTTTGTCTCTGATCATCGTTTTTTATTTTGTTCTTCTGCTGATAATTGCCTGGATTACCGGTCGGAATGCCGATAATGCGGGCTTTTTTGTGGGTAACCGAAAATCGCCTTGGTACGTGGTTTCCTTTGGCATGATCGGGGCATCGCTCTCGGGTGTTACCTTTATTTCTGTTCCCGGCTGGGTGGGGGAGAGCCACTTTTCTTATATGCAAATGGTGTTGGGTTATCTGGTCGGCTATTTTGTAATAGCCACAGTCTTAATGCCCATGTATTACCGTTTGAACCTCACTTCGATATACACGTATCTTGAAACACGTTTTGGTCGGTTTTCCTATAAAACCGGGGCCTCCTTTTTTCTTCTCTCGCGCACTATCGGGGCTTCGTTCAGGCTATTCCTTGTCGCCAACGTACTTCAGATTTCCATTTTTGAAGAAGCCGGTGTTCCTTTCTGGTTTACGGTTTTGGTTACCGTGTCGCTGATCTGGCTGTTTACTTTCAGGGGAGGAATAAAAACAATCATCTGGACCGATACCATTCAGACCTTTGCCATGCTTACTGCACTTGTTTTTACAATTGTGCTGATCAGCAAGAGTATGGGACTTGATCTTGCCGGACTTATAAACACCGTTTCGGTAAGTGAGTACAGTCAGATTTTTGTTTTCGACGATTGGAAAAGCCCGTATCATTTTGTGAAACAGTTTTTAGGGGGAGCTTTTATTGCAATCGTTATGACGGGCCTGGACCAGGATCTGATGCAGAAAAACCTTAGTTGCCGCAACATCAAGGATGCCCAGAAAAACATGTACTGGCTAAGCATTTCCCTGGTTCCCGTCAACTTGCTGTTTATGAGCCTTGGAGCGCTGCTCTTTATTTATGCTGCCTATGCAGGAATTCCTGTTCCCGAAAATACGGATAACCTTTATCCCCTGATAGCAACCGGTGGATACCTTTCGGTAACGGTGGCGTTTTTCTTTATTATAGGTCTCATTTCAGCAACTTATTCCAGTGCCGATTCTGCATTGACCTCCCTTACAACCTCATTCACAATCGATATTCTCGATGCACAAAAGCAAGGCGATCTCCGCCTGAAGAAAACCAGAAACCGGGTTCATGTTGGATTTACAATACTTTTGGGAGTCCTGATTCTTTTTTTCAGGCTTATTAACGACCAGAACGTTATCAAAGCCATTTTTACCATTGCCGGCTATACCTATGGACCCTTGCTGGGCTTGTATTCTTTTGGGCTTTTTACCAAACGACAACTCCGGGATAAGCTGGTTCCGTATGTGGCTATCGCTTCGCCCCTGATCTGCGTTGTTCTCAATTACTACTCTAAAGAACTTTTATGGGGATACAAGTTTGGATTTGAGCTGCTTATTGTGAATGGTCTTATAACATTTTTGGGACTCTTATTGCTAAGTGCCGGAAGGATAGACAGAAAGTAACTTGCTTTTTTATGTAACTTATTTCTTGTAGTTTTGTGTATTCATAGCAAATACCTAAATATTGTCAAAGCAGTGTTTGTTAAAAAAAATAGCATTATGAAACAAGTAATTTTAAATATTCCGGACAATAAATACCCGTTTTTTATGGAATTGGTAAAAAGCCTTGGTTTTGTTAAAGTGCCTGGGGAAGATAAGTTGACACAAAATCAGCAGGAGTTCATTGAAGGGACTAAGAAATCACTAGTGCAGGTGGAGCAGCATTTAAAAGGTAAGATAAAGCTAAAAACCGCTGAACAACTAATAAATGAGCTTTAACGTTTATAGCACAGACTATTTCGACAGGGCACTGAAGAAACTTTCCAAAAAATATCCTTCACAAAAAAATGATTTTAAAGCCCTGATAGATTCATTTTATTTCTCTTCAACGCTTTTAAACCGAATTACACCAAGGTCGTCGAAATAAACCGGATCGGATTCGGGGTTGTATAAGTAGATTACCAATTCCTGATTTTCCAGTTCGGCAGGAATAAAGAACTCTTTCACAATTTTTTCCCAACCCTTGGGGTCTCGCTCCACGATATTGTAATCATTATTATAGTAAGCGTTGGGAGAGCTCGAAGCGATTACTGTTCCTTTAGCCGATTTACTTGTTTTCCTCCATGCTGAGATCCGAAAGCTCTCCCCTCTTCTGAGGTCTTTAAGCTTTATTGTCATTCCGTAGGGGGAGTTTGCATCCAGCTTACATGACATTTTACCGTTATAAGCGAATTCGTGGCTTTGATTTCCTGAAAATTGAAAAAGCGAACTGTCGGACTCACTCACAAACCATTGTTGATCAGCGCTCACTGTTTCGGTGTCACAGAAATAGCTGCCAGCCACTGAGCGTTCAGGCAGGTTGAAATTCTTGTCGTTCTGCCTGAGGTTGAATATCAAAACATTGTTATACTTTCCTGCAAGATTCCTGCAATAGCTTTGAAGATAGGTTTTGTAATAGAGTTGCTCGATGCCGTTTATAATTAAATATTTCGCTCCCTTGTCAATAGACAATTGAATTCCGGCACTATCCTGGTTGTATAAAACCCGTTGACTTTTATTGAATTTGGCATCCGAGTATTCTGTCCAGCCTTTCTGGTTCATTAAATATAGTGAAACGTGACTTGCATCGGGAATTGAAATAACTGTGTCGGTTGGCAAAACCCCAATTTGCCGGAGATAGGGAGTGATTGTAAAGATGTCTTTCTTTTCGGGATTCTCATTCATCCAACCTTCATAACGGAGATTTATTTGCTGATGTGCATAGAAAATGTTGGTGAGAAGCAATAGTAAAAAACCCAGTTTTAGATACACCGAAGAGAATACGTTCCGGAACTGCCTTTTTAGAGTGTCAAACGCGCCGACGACAATCATTATCGGTAAGATATACATATCAATTACATAATAGTCGTGATCTTTAAAAGTCCAGAACTGAAGCAAAACATAAACGATAGCCTGAATGAAAATCAACGCCGCTCCAACCAGAATGATTTTATTGTTTTTTCTTAGGAAAATCAGCATGAAAGTGACGCAGGCTAATAAAAACAAGAACACTGAGATATGGAAGTACTGGTCAAGCCATATCTTTCTGATGTTTTCAAGAACTCCGGCAATTCCTGCCCGGTCCAAATCCCAGATCGGGAATATTGTGGTGGAAAAATAGGAGCAATCGTGAACAGCATTGTAATTGTGAGCATAGAAAAGCCAACTCCCTATAACCAGAAACAGGGATAGCACAGGCAATATAAACCATAATGGTTTTGTAAAAAGTTTTCCGGAGTTATCAAATTTCAAAATCCCGGAAACGTCCAGAACAAAAATACCCGAAATGGCAAAAACGCTGAACAAAGCAGTTACTTTGAACGATGCCGCGAGGAGAAAAACTATTATTGAGATGAAAAACCATTTTTGTTTTTTTTCGAAGAGGAAGCGAAAAAAAAAGTACCAACCGATAATCGAGAATGATAATGAAGATGAGTTTGACAAGTAATTGTTGCCATAATATACAAGCACAGGGGAGGTGAAGAATAAAAGGCTCAGGCTGATTGCCCAAAAGACATCTTTCAGAAGGTAGAGCAGGAGTTTAAAAAGAAAAAACAGTCCCAGAAAAAAAAGAAAAGTATTGAAAATACGGTAGAGATAGTCGTGATAGCCAAAAACCTTATAAAGCAAAGAAACGGAGTAATACAAAACCGGGATTTCACTGGTGCAGCATTTTCCGCTGGTACCGCCGTCGGAGGTGAGATTATGGGTCTCGGGCTTGAAGAAATTCCCCCCATCCTGATAGTAATTCAATGCAATTGAAGCACAGTCTGATTGCCTCCATTTATGAACGGATTGAGGGAGCTTAAAAAATATATCGTGGTAATTGTAAAAGACTGAAATACCTGAAAGCACTATGATAAATAGCAATGCGGAATAAATTTTTTTCATGCCTGGTGAGAATAATTCCTGAAAAATTTGAATTAAAGATAGGCAAATTTAAACATTACTACTTATCATAGCAGCCCGTTTGCACGCTGTTCATTAATCTTAATGTCTTACTCAACGCCTCCCTTATCCACCGAATAGATTTCTTCCATCATGTTCTTGTATTTTTCAGTCAGAACTTTTCTTTTCAGTTTCAGGGTTGGTGACAGCTCGCCCGTTTGGGGTGTCCACTCTTCCACAACCAGTCTGAAACGTTTGATCTGCTCGGTAAGGCCAATGTTTTTATTCATTTCATTGACTTCTTTCTGGATCCTGGCAATGGTAAGCGGATTGGAAATAAGGTCGAGGTTGTCGCGGAATTTGATCCCGTGCATGCCAGCCCAGTTATGAAGGAATTCGTAGTTCGGGGAAATCAGGGCGCTGGCAAATTTTTCGTTTTCACCGATTACCATAAGATTTTCAATGAAAAAAGATTCTTTAAGTTTGTTTTCTATCACTTGGGGAGCAATGTATTTTCCGCTGCTGAGTTTAAAGATCTCTTTTTTCCTGTCGGTGATTTTGAGGTATTTTCCATCTTCAAAAATCCCGATATCGCCAGTGTGAAACCATCCGTCTTTATCGATTACCTCGGCGGTTAGTTCAGGGGCTTTATAGTATCCCAACATCAGATTTGGCCCTTTGCACAGAATTTCCCCGTCTTCTGCTATTTTCACTTCAACATCTTCCATAACGGTACCGACGGTTCCGAATTTTATTTCGTTTTTTGTGAGGTTGTTTACTGAGATAACGGGGGATGTCTCGGTTAGGCCATAACCCTCGAGTACTTTCATATCAGCGGCCCAGAAAATTCTTGCAAGACGTGATTGGAGAGCTGCCCCGCCGGAAACAATAATCTCGACATTATTACCAAGACCCTCCTTCCATTTAGAGAAGATAAGCTTACGGGCAATTTTCAGTCGGAGGTTATACCATGCACTTCTATTTACGACGTCGAATTTAAGTCCCAGGTTCACAGCCCAAAAGAAAATCTGTTTTTTCAGGTATGGGAGGTCCTTGCCCTTTCCGATAATTCTGTCGTAGACCCTTTCCAAAAGACGGGGCACACTATTGAAAACATGGGGTTTTACATCTTTCAGGTCCTGAACAATAGTACCCATACTTTCAGCATAATAAATGCTTAATCCTTTATATTGGAAATGATAATTCACCATCCGTTCATACACATGGCTTATGGGTAAAAACGACAATACCCGGTGGTTATGGTTCAGGTGGTGTACTTTGGCAGTAGTTATGAAATTGCTGACAAGGTTTTTGTGCGATAACATAACACCTTTTGGGAAGCCCGTTGTTCCCGATGTATAGATCAGGGTTACCAAATCATCCGGTAGAATGGATGCTTTTATTTCAATTAGCTTTTCTTTGTATTCGGCCTCTTTCTTTTTGCCCAGCTCGAGTATTTCTTTCCAGCTCTTTGCTCCTTCAACCGCGTCGAAAGTATAAATTTCTTTTATAGAAGGCGCACCCTCTACAATGGGTTTGATTTTCGAGAAAAGTTGTTTGTCGGAAACTATAACCAACTTCGGCTGTGCATGGTTGAGGATATAATCATAATCCTCTTTGCTTATTGTAGGATAAATAGGAACATGAACAACTCCAGCCTGACTCAAGGCCATATCAATTATGTTCCATTCCGGCCTGTTGTTCGAAATGGTTGCAACCATATCTCCCTTCTCAAGACCAAGAGCAAGAATGCCAAAACTAACCCATTCCGATTGTTGGATATAATCTCTTGTTGACCATTTAACCCATTGGCCATTTTCTTTGCCAGCCAATGCATCATCTTTCTGAAGGTATAGTTCATGGTATCGTTCAAGGAGATCAAATGTTCTTTTTACTTCCATGTCGGTAGGTTTTAGTGTGACCAAATATAATAATATTTCAATTCAAGAAATCGAATGCAAATTTTTAAGCACTGATAATCAGCATGAGAAAACTATTTAACAATCACAAAAACAGATTAATACATTGTTTTATTTTTTTGTTGGAATTCGAATTGTTTTTTATTACGCAAGAAATAGTGCGCTATTATTGAATGGAATAAAGGTAGCTACTTTCACTTTCTATTTAAAAAGTTACAATTGTCATATTGAGTTAATAAGTAAAGATTTTTGAACTCAAAGTATATCCTTGTTTGCGGAAAGATTTTATATAGCGATGAACTGAACAATCATAAATTTTTCTTGTTGAATTGATACCTATATAAATAGGTCTTGTTCAACTTATATTATAACCTGGATTATTAGTTTTTCATTTAAACTCCTATTTTTCTATATCTCTATGAAACTTTTCCTTGCCTGCAATCTAGTTTTCATCCTATCTGCTTCCCTTTTGGCGCAGGATAAACCTGACTATAAACTCTTTACTTCAAACGGAAAAGAAGTGAAATGGACTAAAATGACCAAAGTTCTTACGGCTTCCGATATGGTTTTTTTTGGGGAGTTGCATAACAATGCCATTGCTCACTGGCTTCAGTACGAGCTTTTGGTTGAGCTTTTTAAAGTACATGACAGCTCACTCGTAATCGGTGCAGAGATGTTTGAATCGGATAATCAGCTTGCCTTGAATGAATATTTGCTCGGGAACATTGATGAGGAGCAACTGGAACAAGAAGCCCGGCTCTGGAAAAATTTTAATACCGATTACAAACCCTTGGTCGATTTTGCCAAAGAGAACAAAATTCCGTTTGTTGCCACAAATGTTCCCCGAAGGTATGCAAGTGCTG
>JAIFNN010000079.1 GCA_020047715.1 Bacteroidota bacterium
AACGCCGTCTTTGTCACGCAAAAATTCAACTACATAAGAGCTGGGATTTATACCCGTGGGATCGGGATTCGGAACAACGGTAAAAGAGCTTAAATCTTCAGCTCCGCCTGCCATAATGTTCATTTTGATGCTCTCATAGTCTTCCATGACTTGAGCCTTTGAGAAACTTCCAAATGCAATCAGCATCATTAAAAAAAGTGAAAATTTTTTCATAATTAATAGATTTGGTTTATAAAATTAACGCAATCACGCATGAAACTCAATGCGTAATATTTTTAAATTCAATAGGATAAATGTTGTTTAAATTGATATTGCCATCCTTTTTGAAAAGTTATATGTCATAATTTATTTAGTAAGTAAATCCCATTTTGGTAAGGGCGGTTCCGATTTCCGGATTGCTCATAAACTCCTCCCATACCAACTGGGTCCTGTGATTCTCAATCATAACGATGATCGGCCCCTGATCGATGGAGATGTAGGATTTGGCCCACCATCCCACGGTGGGGTTGAAGGCATCGTAAAAGCCATAAGCGCCCCAAAGTTTGTCTCCCAGGGTATAATAAAAATACTTGAGTGCAGCCATCGATTCAGTTGGGGTGTATGGAAAAGATGACAATGCGGCCGTGGGTGTGATAACCCCTAGATCGTTTGTAGGGGAGTGAGCGTTATAACCACTTTGGTTGTCGCTTGCTGTAAGACCCCAGCAATTTACTCCATAGCCCAGATAGTTCTTGGGATTGGCAATGCAATAGGCTCGGTTTACCAGCGTGTGGTTGGTAAGTTGTTCCCAGTAATTTACATATTGATCCTGGAGGTTTCGGGGATCCAGTCCAAGGAAGGAATAATGGGCAAAAAACAAAGGCCCGCCATAATCATAGCCAATTGGTAACTTGTAACCATAGAAAGTTTTCCCGTTTACCACCCCTCCGTTTTGCATGTATCCTGCTTTATAGGAATTGTCGGGAATGGGATGCGTAGGTGAAGCAATACCAAGAACGTAACATATCAGTGTTTCATTTACTCCCCTGATCTGCATATTCATCACCCATGCTTTGTCGGGCGACCAGTGCCAGTAAAGTGTTGTACCTCCCCGGGCAAACCAATCCCACTCAACGCCTTCCCAAAGAGTGGTAATTCTGTTGGCCAGACTCTGCTCGCTTGGGTCGCCAGTATTAAGATACTCGCGGAAAGCCAGCAAGCCCTGCACCAGAAATGCGGTTTCAACCAGGTCGGCTCCGTTGTCGTTGCTTCCGAAAGGTATAACCTTGCCGGTAGAGCCATTGATCCAATGCGGCCAGGCCCCATGAAACCGATCGCAGGTCTCCAGAAAAGTCAGAATTTTGGCCATCCGGGTCATCACTTCGGAACGGGTAACAAAACCTCTTTCAACCCCAACCATCAGGGCCATGATTCCAAAACCGGAGCCTCCAATGGTAACGATATCCCCGGAGCCGAATCTTTCGCGCGACATGCCACAGGAGGGGTGCGCGTAATCCCAGTAGAATTTGAAAGTCTGCTCCTGAACAAGGGTAAGGAGTTCCTCGTCCGTTATAAGCGGAAATTTGGGCGTTTCGTCAACTGTAGTGTAAAAGGCGTTAGAAAAGCCTTCAAATGCAAGCCCATTGGCAGAAACCAGTCCGGAGGAGATCAAAAAGGAGTATCGGGAATAGCCTGATAATTCCGATTGAATGGTAATCGTCACTCTCCGGTTTTCGTTGGATAGTGCATAGTTTAGGGTAGGGGAGCCCGACAAGCTGAAGGCGGCTTGAAAAGTTGAGGGGTTAAGCGCCTGTGAAAAGTCAATCACAATGGTAGCGTTCTTTATGGCAATGTCTTTAAGAGTAACGGGAGGTTTGAAGTTTGCTCCATTGAGTGTTATTGTATCCACCTTCAAAATGCCTGTTCGGGTAGCAAACAAATAGGTAATCCCGGAAAAGGTTTCTTTATTTTTCCCTTTGATATTTGCACTTATTGCAAGGGAGTAATCCGAAGAGAAATCAAGATCCGCCAAAGGCGACAAAACAATGGTTCTTAGATCGTCTTCGTAAGAATACTGGCAATTAACAAGGGAGTTGTCGTCCGCACGGATAACAACATTTATCCTTACGGTGTTCGTATCGAGGCTGCTGTTGAACGTAATCAAAAAGTCCTGGTTTATATCAAGTCCGCTTGTCTTTTCAGAGGCACTCAGATTTACCGTTCCGCTTTTAGCCTTAAGAATCTGGATAATTCCCGGATCGTTGCCCTCGTCGGGCTTGTCTTTATTGCAGCCGGTTGTTGAAAGCAGTGCAATTGCAAGACTCAATATAATTAGGATTTTTTTCAAGCAGCTTTGGTTTTTTGAATTGGGAGGATTCAAGTGAGTTGAATCCTCCCAATATCAGATGAATTAAATACTTATGGTTTCTCGGAATTGTACATCAAACCAATTTCGGTTGCTGTAAGTGGTTTGTGGAAGATTCTCACGTCGTCGAGCATACCTTTGAAATGGTTAGCGTCGGGCTTGTCATAACCGCCCCAAGGCTCATTGTCCCACATAACACCTCCCCGGGATTGAATAAATCCAAAGGCGAGTTCATTCTTTACATCAGGCTCACTGCCACCATATTTGAGACCTACACTTTTCGAAATGATTTCGGGAACACCGGCATCAGTTGCAAATAAGTTATGGTCCTGGTTTTTAACAAGTTCGCCATTCAGATAAAAGCTTCTTTGTCTGGTTTCATTATTGTAAACATAAGTTATGTGAGCCCATTTCTCTTTAAGACTGGCATCCAGAGCTGCGTTTTCTTTATTAAAGGTAGTTCCAACATAGCCGCCATTATCTTTGGTTTTACCATCTCCGTTGTATACCAAATCACCCCCTGTTGCAGTGGATCCGTCTTCCAGCTCAAACATTACCGGCATTTTGAATTCTTTAAAAGAACCAGCTATCTCCAGTTGGAAACCAAAGAAAGCTCCCAGTCCGACAACAAAATGGCCATGTCCAACTTCCATTGCCTTAACCCAAAGACTCATAGTAAAGTCTTCTGTGTCAACAAGAGCATCGCCATTGGCATATTCAATGATACTTGTTGTGCCGTTAAATTCTGCTGCTTTACCTGCAGCGGTTTTGCGGGATGCTACATAGGAAATTGCTACAATGCCGTCCGATTTTGGATTCCAACTTCCAACCTGGTCATTTGCATTGTCTTCGAAATTCCAATAAGCAACTGATCCTGCAGGAACAAATGTTCCGATTGTTGTAAAGGTTCGTGCGAAAGCGGTATTGGCAAGTTTTTCACTCGACATAAGGCCAGAGCTGAAACTAAGCTCAAAAAGAGTACCGTTACCCAAAGGCTCTGTTGTTGTAATGGTAATGGTTTTACCAGAAACAGCAATGTTTATAGCTATATCAGTATCATTGTATTCCTGATTCATGATAATGTTTGCTGTTGTTGCAGTTGCTGCGTCAATGTCGGTATTGAATGTAGCGACAATGGTAGGTTCAACAGGAACCGTGTTTGGTGAGGTTGCTCCGTTAAGGTCAATATCACCTGCCACAAGGCTGACCAGCTTCAAAGGGGAAGGTTCATCCTCCTTGTCGCAGCTGCTTACAGTAAAAGCAACAACGGCCACTGCAAGTACTAAACTGAAAAAAACGTTTTTCTTATTCATACTGAAATTATTAAAGGTTAAACTATAGATTTAATTATTGCCAATTTGTATTTTGTTCAAGACTTCCTTGTGATATGTCGACTTCCGACTGGGGTATAGGGAGGTAATCGTGCTTACCGTTAACAAAGCCGAGCGGGCCAAGCACTTCTGTTGCTTTCCCGGTGCGCACCAGATCCCAGAAACGATGTTGCTCCATTGCCAGTTCGTGTCTTCTTTCTTCAAGAATGAGGTCGCGAAGGGCTGTTTTTCCTGTTTCGGTGATTTCCTGCAGGATGGCGGTATTTCCACCACGCGCCCTTTCTCTCACTTCTTCAAGATATTTGAGTGCATCGGTCTGATTGTCATTCTCATTGAGCGCTTCAGCAGCCATAAGCAAAACATCAGCATATCTCATAAGTCTGCGGTTGTGCCCCCATTGTGTAATGGTGTTTTCGCCGGGGATCCATACTTTCTGGTTGTAGCATTCTATTTCAATCACGTTGTTTGACGCGTCTTTTATTTCGTCAGGTGTTGTTCCGTCGCCCAAAATCAATACGTCGTCGAGCGTTTCGCCAAGGAAGATAATGGTTGCGTCTTTCCGTGGATCATCGGGTTCAAAGGAATCTCTCAAATCAACACTCGGACGGTTAAATCCCCATCCCCGGTTGGGCGATCCTCTGACGCCCTGAGTATTGGCATACTGGTTGCCTGGATTGCCTTCAAGGCTTAATGCTCCAACTTCAAAGATCGATTCTACGCTGTTTTCGCCTATTAAGCTGTTGGCGTCTGCAAAGTCGGGCTCAAGACTGTATTCTTTCGAGCTTATTACTTCGAGGGCGTACTTTTCCGCATTAACAAAATCTCCCTGAAACAGATACGCTTTTGCGAGGTAGGCTTTTGCCGCTCCCTGTGTTGCACGGCCAAGTTCTTCTTCCGGATATTCGCTTTTCAAGGGGAGGTTGTCTTTCGCGAAGATAAAGTCTCCAACAATCAGCTCATAAATCAGGGATTTGTCTGATTTGGTAAGTTTTAAAGGAGGAGTTGACGAGGTAACGAGTGGTACATCCCCCCAGGCCCTTACAAGGTCGAAATAGAATAAGCCTCTAAGAAACCGGGCTTCGGCAATATAGCGGGTTTTGAGTTCCTCATCCATGGGGATTGTCTCCACTTTTTCAATTACCACATGAGCTCTTTTTATTCCTTCATATAAGGTTGCCCACCAGCGGTCGAGACCATCGGCAGTGGTAGTGAATGTGAAGTTGTCAAAAGGACCCACATTCGGAAGCTGATCGTTGGGGTTGCTGCCTTTGTGCGAATCGTCCGACATTACATCCAGAATAGGGAATCCCCCGGAATTAAAATTCCAGTTTCGGGTGGTGGAGTATACCGCATTGGTTGCCAGCAGAGCATCGCTTGCGGATGTCGGAAAGGAATCCTGAGTAAGACTTCCCTGAAGGTTTTTATCGAGGAAATCTTCGCATCCGGCAAATAAAATGAGGGATGCCAGTCCGGGTAGTATGTATTTTTTAAGTGTCTTCATAATTAAAATGTCAGGTTGATTCCAAATGAATAAACAGATGTTACAGGATAAATCCCATTGTCGATACCATTCGACAATATTTCGCTACTGCCAATTTCAGGTGTGTATCCTGTGTATTTGGTAAGTGTAAGGAGGTTGGAGCCTTTGATGTACACTCTTAAACGATCAACAAATATCTTGTCGGTGAAAGAAATGGGCAAGGTGTATCCCAAAGTAACATTCCTCAGTCGGATAAACGATCCGTCCTGAATAAACCGGTCGGAAGGTATGTAATTGTATCCTCCCCAGGAGGGTCTGGGTTCTGTATTGCTTGTATTGGGACCTGTCCATCGGTCAAACACATGCTTCTCAAAATTGTAAGGATCCGGCCGTACTGCTTCTTTACCGTTAAATATTTTATTTCCTGTTTGTCCTTGTATATCTATGGAGAAGTCAATTCCCTTGTAATCCATTGCGAGATTCACACCAAAAATAAACTTCGGGATAGGAGAGCCGATAAAGGTACGGTCCTGATCATTGATTTTTCCGTCTTCGAAAACATCAACAAAACGCAGGTCGCCTACGCCGGCACTGGAAGAGTGGGGATATGCGGCAAGATCGTCGGTTGACTGGAATATTCCATCGGTCTTGTATCCGAAATATGCTCCAATGGGCAGGCCCACACGGCTTTGGGTAACCGGAATTCCGTTACCAAGTCTGCCTCCCAAAAGCACTGAGTCGATACCGCTGCTCCCGCCAACTTCCAAAACCTCGTTGTGGATGGTTGAGCCAAGTACCCCGATGCTGTAGTTGAAATCGCCACGTTTTTCCCTCCAGTTGATATTGAATTCAAAACCATAGTTTAGAACCTTGGCGGCATTGTAGGTTATCTTTTGTCCCTGGCCATTTCCCAGATACCCGGGAGTGGATAGGTCAATGAGGATATCGTCGGTAACGCGGTTGTAATAGTCGAATTCCCCGGTAAGTCTGTTATTGAGAAGGCCAACTTCCAGACCTATATCTGTCTGCGTAGTGTTTTCCCATCGCAATTCGTTGTTGCCGGATTTTCCATAAGATGCGGCTGGAATGACTGCGGGGTTTAAACCGAATATTGTACTAAGGTCGGACTGAACGATAGAATAACGGCTGTTGTAAGAAATTTTTTCGTTTCCGATCATTCCCCAGCTACCGCGCAATTTCAGGGTGCTTAGAATTTCCAGATTGTCCATAAAAGCTTCCCGGCCAATATTCCAGCCAGCTGCAAAGGATGGGTAGTTCCCATATCGGTTTTCCTTTTTGAACTTGGAGGATCCATCGCGCCTGAAGGTTGAGGTAAGGATATACTTCCCGTCATAGGTGTAGTTGGCCCTGAAAAGGTAGGAAATCATCGAGTAATTCAGGTTTGGGTCCACCTCATTTTTTATGTCGTTTAGTGTATTTACCCCGTTGCCTTCATCAAGAATGTACGAAGGAAGAATATACCAGAAATCGCTGCCATCGCGGATAACATTGTTTCCCGTAAGTTTGAGGTTTTCAGACGAGGATTCCTGCATAGTGTAGCCTGCAACAAGGTCAATATTGTTCTTGCCGAATGCTTTATAGTAGGAGACAGTGTTTTCCCATAACCAGTTAAGGTTTTCGTTTCTTTCTTTATTAAGGTCGTTCAAAACATTCTGTTGCTGACTCGGAGTGCCGTCGGGATTGTAAATCGTGTAGGCAGGGGTGAAACTCTTGTTTTTCCCATAGGCTGCGTCGATGCCAATACTGGATCTGAATTTTAGATCTTTCAGAATGTTTATTTCTGAATACACATTTCCAACTCCTCTTACCCCGGTATTGAAGTTGTTTGAATAATCCAGATCGGCTAGAGGATTCCCCACATTGTACACAACTGCATAACTGCCATCGCTGTAATACGGTTCCAACACGGGTTGAGCTCTGTAAACGGAATAGGTTACCCCGGGAGCGTTCTCCTGTTTGTAGGGAGCGATGGTGAGATTGTTGCCAAAGGTAATTGATTTGGTAAGGTTGTAGGAGTTGTTCAATTTTAAGGTAAGCCTTTCATAACCCGATTTGTCGATGATTCCTTCCTGTTTGAAAAGTCCGATTCCAACATAATATCTTGAGTTTTCGGTTCCCCCGCTAACCGATAGCTGATGATTCTGAATAGGTGCTGTGTGAAACACCAGATCCTGCCAATCGGTATTGGGAACAGCATCAACATTGTTGTAGCTGCCCGCTGCGATTTCGTTTGAGATGATGGCAAATTCGCGCCCACTCAGCAGATCAATTTTTTTGGTTAGTTTCTGGATCCCGTATTCCGAAAAGAAATCAAAAACAGGTTTCCCGCTTCCGATATCCCCTGATTTGGTGGAAATAATAATAACCCCGTTTGCTCCCCTCGAACCATAAATAGCCGTTGCCGACGCATCTTTCAGAACTTCCATTGAGGCGATGTCGGATGAGTTCAGGAAAGAGATATCGTTGAGAATGGTTCCGTCCACAACGTAAATGGGTGATGAGTTATTGAAGGTTCCAACACCTCTGATTCTAACAGTGGGAGCTGCTCCCGGAGCTCCCGATGTGCTGGTGACCTGAACACCGGCTACTTTTCCCTGGAGATTCTGCTCGGGGTTGAGCGAAGTGATCTTGGTGAGATCTCCTGCCTTTACTGAACTTACGGCACCAGTGAGGTCGCTTTTTCTGACCGTTCCATAGCCGATAACCACAATTTCGTCGATTCCGATGCTTTCGACTTCCAGCACAACATCGATCTGTGTTTGATTTCCAACGATTACTTCAACCTGGTTGTAACCAATAAAAGAGAACTGGAGAATGTCGGTTTCAGATGCGGTAATACTGTAATTTCCGCTAAGATCGGTAATCGCACCCTTTGAGCTTCCCTTAACAACAATTGTTGCACCGGGGATCGGACTATCCATATCACCGGCTTTGACGTTGCCAGTAATGGTTCTGGGTTGTGCAAACAGCTGAGAGGCGCTGAATACCATTAGCAGAAGAACCAGTAAAGGATATCTGAAAAAAATTGCTTTAGATACCAGTTTCATTGTTTGAATTTTAGGTTAGGTAGTAATAGTTTCAATTTATCGATTTAAAGAATGCTATATGTTTGATGTGAATAAGGGTTCGTCGAGCCATCCTCCCTTGAATCCTGCTCGTTTAAGACCGCTGACGATATATTTGTTCTTTTTCATGAGGTCCCATATGAGTTCGGTCTGATAGTTCTCGAGCTGGATCAGAATCGGCCCTTGGTCGATGCCGAGGTAATCTTTGTTGAACCAACCCTTTTGCTCGCTTCCGGGATGGGTATAGGTCATGTTAAACGCATCCTTAAAGCCGTATTCCTGGTAGAGACTGTCGCCAAAAGTGTTTTTCATGGTATAGAGAGCTTCTATGCATTCCTCAGGGGCAAAGGGTATAGACCCCCCTGCAGCTGTAGGTGCAATGGTGCCGTCGTCGCCGATTCCCGTCAGGGCAGCTCCTCTTGCCCAATAGGTCCTGAATTGCAAAGTGTCATCCTGAACCACATCGGCCGGGCCATCGCAGGCGGTCAATCCCCAAATATTCTCACCATAGGAGGTGAAATTCCCGGGATTGTCGATACAGTACTGCCTGTTTGAGAGTGTGGCTCTTCTGGAATTCTCGAAGTAGTCGATTCCTTTTTCTGACATATAGGGATCATAGATGCCCCTGAAATCGATAAACATATGCGAATATTGGTGACCGAACAACGGACCGAAATTTAAAAGTTCCGTGCCCCTGAAATCACCCCATATATTGGTTTTGCACCAACTGTTCCATGCAGAATCATGGATAGGATAGGTGGGCGAACCAAGTCCCAGAATAATAAGCATCATCGACTCGTCATAACCTTCCCATCGGGCCGGAATAAAACCTTTTTCAGGATGCCAGCCCATCGACATGGTCTCTTTCCCTTCCATGGCCCAATTCCAGTTAACCCTCAGAAAAAGAGAGTCTGCCAGCGATCGTATATTTTGTTCCCGGGGAGTATCTCCCTGGAAATAGGACTGGCAAGCAAGGATTCCGACCATAAGCCAACCTGTGTCGATGGTTGAAAGTTCCACATTTTTGAAGCGTACACCCTCATCATAAGTCAGGAAGTGGTAATAAAAGCCCTGAAATCCGGTTGTTCCCGAAGTGTCGGCACCCTGTTTGGAATTCCAAAGCCAGGTTAAGGTCTTCTCAACCCTCTCCTCAGCTTCCTGCCGTGAGATATAATTGTTTTCCACACCTATTATATAAGATGTGAGCCCAAAGCCGGTAGCGGCAATACTGGTAAAGTAATGACTTGGATAGCGGTCGGGTATCTGACCGGTTGATTTGTCTTCGGTGTCCCAAAAAAAGTTGAAGGTACGGTGCTTAAGATCTTTTAAAAATGCTTCTTTCGATTCAACTTCAGGTTTGCACGATTCCATAAACAGGATACATACCAGTGAAATTATAAAGAGAGCGGTATTTGTTTGTTTTTTAATCATTGCTGCTGTTCAGTTGGTGTTAGCAAAAAAAACAATCCTAATAATTTGAGTCAAAATTGTAAGCACAAGTTCGGTTAATTTTGAATTTTAGTAAAGGAATTTAATACACCTTTGTTTCACTTGGGCAAAAAGAACTAAAATTGTAGTACACTAAATATTCACATTTATAACAATTGCATCTTTAAAAAGTTGTAATACAATGCAATAAAAAATATTTAATGTTATATTTGGTTTTGAATATTCTTTCGAAAGGTGAGTCTTAAAACATCAAAAGATGCTTATGAGCATACTTTAAGTCTTAAATTTGTAAAAAAAACGGGCATGACTAAAGTTTTCGGTGTGGGTAATTTTCGGATATGTCTCCAATATCTTCTACTGTTGATAATTAGGGTATTTGCTACACTTACTGTGTCGTCACAAGCTATCCCTTCTTTTTCCGTAACCAACTTTTCCAAGCAGAGCTATCGGGCGGAGAATCAAAACTGGTCAATAACCGAAGACAGTAAGGGATACATATACGCTGCCAATAATATCGGATTGCTGGAATTTGACGGAATCGAATGGGGTTTTTATCCCTCCCCAAATGGAACCGTTATCCGGTCGGTTGCAGTTGACGCTCAAAACAGAGTTTTCACAAGCGGCTATAGGGAGCTTGGATATTGGGAAAGAGATTCATTAGGAAACCTGAATTACAATTCCCTTACAACTAAAGCAGCCCCTTTCTTTTATCCAAACGAGGAGTTCTGGACTACACTGGTTTTCGATGGAAAGATATATTTTCACTCTTTTTCATCCTTATTCATTTATGAAAATGATTCCTTTACTATTATAAGGCCTGGAGGTATTATTAATTCGATTGGAATTCTGAACGATAAGGTAGTGATGCATATTTCCAACATGGGTATATATTCTGTTGAGGGATCAGCTATTGTGCCGTTTATTACTGTTCCTGAAATCAGAACTGCCCTTGTTCGTTTTATGTTTATGGCCGATAAGGAACTTTTTCTAATTGGTACAGCATATGACGGAGTTTTAGCTTACAGAGGGAGTAGATTGGAACCTTACCTGCCGGAATGGAAATCCTATTTTGCCACGAATGAACTGAACCGGGGTGCAGTTATGAACAACGGAACCATTGTTTTTGGGACCATTCTGGATGGGATTTCGGTTTTTAACCCTGACAAGGGAATTGCATATCATGTAAATAACGAAAACGGACTTCAGAATAATACCATCCTTGGAATACACAATGATCGAAACAATAATACCTGGCTTTCACTTGACAGGGGTATTGATTTTGTTTCGTTTACCTCTGATTCCTCTTATTATGTTGTCAAAGCCGATGAAGTCGGGTCAGTATATTCCGCTGCTGTTCTGAATGAGATGCTATACCTGGGTACCAATCAAGGGGTTTTTTATCGCTCGTGGGATACTGAAACTGAACCTTTTTCTTTTGTTGAGGGAACTCAGGGACAGGCCTGGAACTGCAATATTTTTGACAATAAATTATTTGTTGGTCATAACAATGGGACTTTTCTGGTAGATAAGAACCGGGCGGAAAAAATTTCTTCTGTTAGCGGGGGATTCAGCCTGGTTAACAATCCGAGGATTCCAAACAGTCTTATTCAGAGCACGTATTCAAACATTGTTTTTTTTGAAAAGGATTTGTCAAAATGGAAATATGCCTATGCCCTCGACAGCTTTAACAACCTGATACGATATCTCGAACCCGACCACCTGAACAATCTCTGGGCTAGCCATATGCACCGGGGGGTATTCTGTTTGAAGCTGAGTGACCGACAGGACTCAATTCTCAATGAACGTTATTTTGGAGCCGAGACATTTGGGAGGGACCATAATATTCAAGTTTTTCAAGTCGAGGGTCGTGTTGTATTTACAACCGGCACCATGATATACACCTACGATGATATAAATGACACAATTATACCATACCTCCAGATGAATCGTATGGTCGACAAATATTCCGCGTCCCACAGAATTGTTCCCGGACCCGACCACCATTACTGGTTTATTAGCTCAACGGGAATCGCTCTGTTTAAATTCGGGAGTGCAGGCAGTGAAAAGGTCAAAGATTATCCCATTGAACTGTTCAAGGATCATCTTATTATAGGGTATGAGAATGTAATCCCTATCTCCGCTACTGAAGGGATTCTTTGTCTGGATAATGGATATGCTATCCTGAAGGCCGAAAATCCCGATCTTTCCCATCTGATTACCGACAAGCGGATGAGCATTAAGTCAATAGAGAGCAGCGATATCGCCGGGAAAGTATTTAGGCATAACCTTAAAGACAGGAAAATACGAATCCCTTATAAGCAGAATAGTCTCTTGGTTCGCTACTCATTTCCGTTGTACAGCAACGAGCAGGTCGTGTTCCAGTCTTATGTGGAGGGAATCGATACAGGATGGTCTGCTTCTGTGGTCCGACCTGAATTCAGTTTCAAACGCTTACCCCCCGGAGATTACTCGATTCATGTAAAGGCTTCAAATAATTGGTTGGAATCAAGTCAGATTAACAGCTTCAAACTCCATGTCTCACCTCCCTGGTACCTGAGCGGTTTTAGTTTTCTGATATATATTCTGGTGGTTTTTGGGACGGTGTTTTTCTCTCGCAGGATGTTATTGTCGAGGTTCGCCCTTCGAGAGCAAAAACTCAGGGAAGGCAAAGAGCGAGAACTCATTCGCTTACGAAACGAAAACCTTAATTCGGAGCTGTCATACAAAAGCCAGGAACTTGCAAACTCCACAATGGCAATTATAAAGAAGAACGAGTTTCTTTTGGAAATCAAGGAGATTTTAAAAGCGCAAAAAGAAGAGCTTGGACTTCGTTACCCTGACAAATACTTTCAAAAGCTGATACGGAAAATTGACACCAATATTTCCAGTATCGATGACTGGAAGCTCTTCGAAACCCATTTCGAGAGGGCGCATGAAAAGTTCCTTCATAAGTTGATGGACACCTACCCAAGCTTGTCACCCGGTGACCTTCGTCTTTGCGCCTACCTCCGCATGAATTTGTCGTCCAAGGAGATCGCTCCCCTGTTGAAGATTTCTGTCAGGGGAGTCGAGAACCACCGATACAAGCTCCGTAAGAAACTCAATCTGAAACCGGAGGAGAATTTGATTGACTTTATTTTGGGGCTTTAGGGGACGTGATGGAGTGACGGGGTGATGATGTGATGTAGTGATGATGTGATGATGATGACGTCTCACTGTCACACGACCGCCGTCACGTCGTCACGTCCTCACCCCATCACCCCGTCACGCCTCCCCCCCCTTGCATTTTCCAAAAAAACATCGTAGTATTGCAAAACAGAACAGACCAGAACAGTTAAACATTTATAAATTAAAACCATGAACGAATCAAGGTATTACGGAGCCAGACCCAAAATCGGGATACGCCCGGCAATCGATGGCCGCCGCAAAGGCGTGCGTGAATCTCTCGAAGATCAAACCATGAAAATGGCAAAGAATGCCGCTGCATTTCTGTCGGCCAACCTCCGCCATTCGGATGGATCGCCTGTGGAATGTGTTATTGCGGATTCCTGCATCGGGGGAGTAGCTGAATCGGCTATGGCAGCCGACAAATTCCGTCGCGAGGGGGTAGGGGTTTCCCTTACGGTTACTCCCTGCTGGTGTTATGGTAGTGAAACCATCGATATGGACCCGCATCTGCCAAAAGCCATCTGGGGGTTTAACGGAACCGAACGGCCGGGAGCCGTATACCTTGCCGCTGCTCTGGCCGGTCACACTCAAAAAGGCTTACCTGCTTTCGGTATTTATGGCCGTGACGTTCAGGAAGCCGGCGACGACACCATCCCACAGGATGTTCAGGAGAAACTTCTGGGCTTCGCAAAAGCCGGACTTGCTGCCGCTACCATGAAAGGTAAATCCTACCTTTCCATGGGATCCGTTTCAATGGGCATCGCGGGATCCATTGTTGACGATCATTTTTTCCAGAAATACCTCGGAATGCGCAACGAGTATGTTGATATGTCAGAGTTTGCCCGTCGCATTGAAGAAGGAATATACGACAAAGAAGAACTCAAAAAGGCCCTTGCCTGGGTTAAGAAGAACTGTAGCGAAGGGGCCGATCTTAACTCCCCCGAGCAAAAGAAAAGCAGGGAGCAACTCGATAAGGATTGGGAGTATGTGGTGAAGATGACCCTTATTGCCCGAGACCTTATGGCGGGCAATCCCAGACTAGCCGAATTGGGCTTTGGAGAAGAAGCACTGGGCCATAATGCGATAGTTAGCGGATTTCAAGGACAGCGGCAATGGACCGATCATTACCCCAACGGCGATTTCATGGAAGCCATACTCAACTCTTCATTCGATTGGAATGGCATACGGGAGGCTTATATGGTAGCCACCGAGAACGACAGCCTGAATGGGGTTGCTATGCTTTTCGGACATCTGCTCACCAATACCGCTCAGGTTTTTGCCGATGTCAGAACCTATTGGAGCCCTGAGGCTATCGAACGGGTAACGGGTTGGAAGCCTTCGGGTCAGGCTGAAAACGGTTTAATTCATCTTATAAACTCAGGCTCCGCAGCTCTGGATGGCTCCGGACAGCAAAGTATCGACGGCAAGCCAGCCATGAAGCCATTCTGGGAAATCAGTCCGAGTGAGGCAAAAAAATGTCTGGATTCCACTACCTGGTATCCCGCTATTTATGAATATTTCAGGGGAGGTGGTTTTTCTTCCGAATTCAAGACTTTGGGTGGGATGCCCATAACCATGTGCCGGCTAAACCTTGTCGATGGTCAAGGCCCGGTAATGCAGATTGCAGAAGGATGGAGCGTTGAAATACCCGATAAGGTTCATGATATTCTTAACAAACGCACCAATGAAACCTGGCCAACAACCTGGTTTGCCCCCAGACTCACAGGTAACGGGGCTTTCAGCGATGTTTATTCTGTAATGGCTAACTGGGGAGCAAATCATGGGGCCTTTGGCTATGGTCATTTTGGGGCGGATGTGATTTCTTTGTGTTCCATTCTTCGCATCCCGGTCTCCATGCACAATGTTTCAGAAGATAAAATTTTCAGACCCAGTGCATGGGCTTCCTTCGGAATGGATAAGGAAGGAGCGGATTACAGGGCGTGTATGGTTTACGGGCCAGTATATAAATAATATGCCCGAAATAAAACAAACAGGGTCTAACCAGCCCAAATATCTTCAGCTTATCGATTCCGTAATCAACAGGTTACAGAATGGTGAACTGAGAGCAGGAGAGTGTCTGCCCTCGGTGAATCAACTTATGCGCGAAAATAAAGTGTCACGCGATACCGTTGTTAAAGCATACAATGAACTAAAGAAGCGGGGGGTGGTGGATGCCATCCCTAACAAAGGCTATTTTATCAGGGAGGATTCGGAAAAAGTATTTCTTTTCCTCGATACCTTCAGCGCTTTCAAAGAAGGACTCTACAACGCTTTCAGGACAGAGTTGCCCGAAACAACCGACATTGAAATGCTCTTCCATCATTACAACTTCAGGGTCTTCGAGTCGATGATCAGCAACAGTATCGGGAGGTACAGCAAATATGTGATTATGTGCTACGATGAACCTGCAATTGCATCGGTTTTGAAAAAACTTCCTCCGGAAAAAGTCCTTATCCTCGACATGAAAATGCACGTGCCCGATTTGTACTCCTCCGTTACTCAGGATTTTGATGTGTCTTTTTTTAACTGTCTTCTTGAGGCGGAACCGCGACTCCGGAAATATGATGAGCTGTTTTTTGTGCATCCTCCCGGTTCAATGCACCCTATGATCTCAAGGGAGGCCTTCGGTCGGTTTTTGCTGAAAAGCGGTATATCTGGAAAAGTTCTTAACCAGATCAGGCCTTCGGATATCAATGCGCGAAAAGCTTTTGTGGTGGTTTCCGATAATGACCTTGCCACGATCATTGAGACATCAAAAATGATGAATCTGGAGATTGGATGCGATGTCGGCCTGATCTCATACAATGACACCCCGCTGAAGAAGATAATTGGTGAAGGAATCACAGTTATCTCCACTGATTTTGAGTTGATGGGAAAAAGAGCAGCAATGGCGGTTAAGGCCAAAGGTGAATTTAATGAGATTATCCCAACAGGATTTATTTTGAGGGGATCGGTTTGATTCAGTTATAAGCTTTTTAGAAATTATTTTTGCAAATCCGAAAATTCTTGTTTCCTTTGCTTCCAGATTAAAACAAAATGAAACATTTAGCTAACAATTGGTGGTGGCAAACAAATACTCTCTCTCGGGAAGTGAGCCAGCATTGATTTGTTTATACAATATATCAACGGCCTGTCGAACTCTCGACAGGCCGTTTTGTTTTAGTGCTTTTACCGGTAAGTTGTAAATGATTGAAAGAAAAAACAAGATATTCGTTTCGATAAAAAACAGATTAGATTCAGAGCCATGAAGAAAACCAAACTATACTCCAGCCTATACGCTCTCCCTGCAGGGCTTGCAGACATCATAACTCCCGTTACCATTTATCTCAAGGTGCGCGACATGTATCCCAATGCCATTTTGCTTGAGAGTTCCGATTATCATGGGAATGCCAACAGTATGAGCTATATCTGTTTTGATCAGCTGTCGGTTTTCAGGCTTGAGAATCGCGAGATCTCCATTTCCTTCTGCAACGGAGAGAAATCAAGAATCCCTGTAATCGACATTTCCACTGTGCCGGAAACGCTGCAGACCTATATTCAGTCGTTCAGCATTAGCAAACAGACCGATCTCAACGGGATGCCCGTGAACGGACTCTTTGGCTATACGGCTTACGATGCCGTCAGTAGCTTCGAAACCATTGATTTTAAAAACGCTCCGCAGGAGAATTGCCGAATACCCGAGATGCAGTATGGCTTGTACCGTTTTGTACTGGGCATAAACCATTTTACCAACCGCATCCATCTGTTGGAGAATTTTCCCGAGGGAGAAGAAAGCCGTTTGGCAGAGGTAACAAAACTGCTCTCGAACCGCAATTTCGGCACCTTCCATTTTGAGGCCGGGTTTGAGGAAAAGTCGAACATGAGCGACAATGAATTCAAAACAATCGTTTCTCAGGGTAAAAAGCATTGCTTTCTGGGCGATGTCTTCCAGGTAGTATTATCGCGCCAGTTCTCCCAACAGTTCAAGGGCGATGAGTTCAATGTATACAGGGCTTTGCGCAACATTAACCCTTCGCCGTATTTGTTTTATTTCGATTTCGGGGGATTTAAGCTGTTCGGTTCTTCGCCTGAGGCCCAATTGGTTATTGAGAATGGAATTGCCCGCATCAACCCTATTGCAGGCACTTTTAAGCGTACCGGGAACGATGAGGAAGATCGCCAACTGGCCATAGACCTTACCAACGACCAGAAGGAAAATGCCGAGCATGTGATGCTGGTTGATCTGGCTCGCAACGACCTGAGTCGAAATTCCTCCCGGGTGATGGTGAAAACCTACCGCGAGGTTCAGTTTTACTCCCACGTAATCCATCTGGTTTCGGAAGTCATTGGAGAAATGAATGCCGGTTTTAATCCCGTTAAGGTTTTTGCCGATTCTTTCCCGGCAGGTACTCTTTCCGGAGCGCCGAAGTTCAAAGCCATGGAACTTATCGACAGTTTTGAGAACCGAAACCGTGGTTTTTACGGTGGCGCCATCGGATACCTGGGTTTTAACGGGGATGTGAACCATGCCATCATGATCCGCTCCTTTCTCAGCAAAAACAATACACTCTATTATCAGGCCGGAGCAGGGATTACTGCTGCTTCGGTGGAGGAAAACGAGTTGAGCGAGGTGAACAACAAGCTCGGTGCGCTTAAAAAAGCTATCGAGATTGCAAGGGAGATTTAATTTGATATTTGGAGATTTGAGGATTAGGAGATTTGAGGATTAGGAGATTTGAGGATTAGGTAATTTGATTAGGAGGATTTAAAGTGTTAATGAATATTTTGGTGGAATCATGCGAAATACTAATTTTTTAAGTTTTTACAGGGGGAGTGAAAGTCAATCAACTTGTCCCGTCACCCTTCGACAAG
>JAIFNN010000051.1:0-17664 GCA_020047715.1 Bacteroidota bacterium
CCTCTCCATTTACCCATTTTTGACATTTTCAATTTGCACTTTGCATTTTGACATTTCAACCCCTCTCCATTTACCCATTTTTGACATTTTCCATCTGCACTTTGCATTTTGACATTTTAGCCCCTCTCCATTTACCCATTTTTGACATTTCCCATTTGCACTTTGCATTTTGACATGTTAACACTTTGGGTGCTGAATTCCTTTTCCTTCCCTTACCCCGACACCAAAAGCCGCTGCTCGATAATTGTTTTCATTACATTTACGGCCACCTGGTTATTACCGCCCTGTGGGATGATGATATCGGCATAGCGCTTGGTGGGCTCGATAAATTGCAGGTGCATGGGTTTCACGGTTTTCTCGTAACGGTCGAGCACTTTAACAACGGTCCTCCCCCTTTCGGTGATATCGCGATAGATAACCCTGCTCAGGCGGTCGTCGGCATCGGCATCCACATAAATCTTAATATCCATAAGATCCCGGAGAGGCTCGTGGGTCAGGATCAGGATCCCCTCCACGATGACCACCTTTTTCGGCAATACCGGGATGGTTTCGCTGGCCCGGGTGCAGGTAAGGTAAGAATAAATGGGTTGTTGTATCGACTCGCCGCATTTCAGGCGACGAATATGCTCTACCAGGAGCGAAAACTCGAGTGAGGAAGGGTGGTCGAAATTAATTTCCTGCCTTTGCTCCATCGGTATATGGCTGCTGTCTTTGTAATACGAGTCCTGCGGAATGACCGTAACCTGCTCAATAGGCAGACTTTCAATAATTTTCCTGACTACCGTGGTTTTTCCGGAGCCGGTTCCTCCTGCAATTCCAATTATAAACATAATATTGTGGTTAAAAAGCCTATTTTTGCAAACGGATCAAAACTACAAATTACGAATCAATTCCGCTAAAAAAAATGGTTCTGCAGATTATAACAGGCAAGAAATTGACTAGCGATTCTCAAACCGTTTAAAAAGAACGCTTTGCGAAACGAAAAAAAATGATTAACGAACTTCTGACGGGTAGAGAGTTTTGTGGTTTTTCCAATAAATGAGTTTAAACCTGAGTTAAAATCGAATAATTGAATGAACGAGCTATATCCATTAAAATTCACTCCGATCCTAAAAGATAAAATCTGGGGAGGTCAGAAAATCAAGTCGCTGTTAGGCAAATCGAAAGCATCCGACCGTTGCGGTGAAAGCTGGGAAATATCGGGCGTGGAGGGTGACATTTCAAGAGTAAGCGAGGGTTTTCTGGCTGGCAATGAGATTTCCGAGCTTATTGAGATTTATATGGGTGATCTCGTGGGAGACAAGGTCTATGAGAAATTCGGCCTTGAATTCCCTTTGCTGCTCAAATATATCGACGCAGCCGATGTGCTAAGCATACAGGTTCACCCGGATGATATTATGGCAAATGAGAGGCACAATTCGTTCGGCAAAACCGAGATGTGGTATATTATACAAGCCGATCCGGGCAGCGAGCTTATCTCGGGTTTCAGGAAACCACTTGACCAAGCAACCTACACAAAACTTCTTGATTCAGGTCAGATTGAAAGTGTCTTGAACTTCGAAAAGGTAAGCCCGGGCGATGTTTATTTCATGCCCGCCGGCAGGGTGCATGCAATAGGGAAAGGGATATTGTTGGCCGAGATTCAGCAATCATCCGATGTTACTTACCGCATATACGACTTTGACCGGAAAGACGAGCAAGGGAACGGGCGGGAGTTGCATACCGCTGCAGCCCTTGACGCGATCGATTTCACGGTGTATGATTCCTACAAAACAATTTATCCCAATATTGGCAATCAGACGATTAACGCCATAAGCTGCCGGTATTTCAACACCAACATCATGAACTTCAACCAGCCTGTGGAAAAAGATTTCGCCCTGATTGACTCGTTTGTGGCTTATATGTGTACAGAAGGCAAAGGTGAGATTCTATATGGAGATGAGCTTTCGGTAGCATTCACCAAAGGGGAGACAATATTAATCCCTGCGGTACTAAAAAATCTGATTATCAATCCGCAATTACCCTCTACCCTGCTGGAAATATATATTAAGTAGTGAGTGCGCTGCGCTTAGTGAGTGCGCTCACTTCTCTCACTATCACTCACTATCACTCACTATCACTCACCATCACTCACCATCACTCACTAACACTAACTTCTCTCCCTAACACTCACAATCCCTAACATCTTTTATCGTATCTTAGCCCCATGATCATAAAATCAGCAGTATTCGAAAAAAGCAGCACTAAAATTTCCGAATGCCCGACAGGGCATAGGCCGGAGTTTGCCTTTATCGGGCGGTCCAATGTTGGGAAGTCTTCTCTTATCAATATGCTAACCGGTCAGAACGGTCTTGCCAAGACCTCGGTATCGCCCGGCAAGACAAGGCTCATCAATCACTTTCTGATAAACAACGAATGGTTTTTGGTCGATTTGCCCGGATACGGCTACGCGAAGGTCAGCAAGTCGATGAAAGCCGAATTCTCGAAGATTATCCAAAACTACATTGCAAAAAGGGAAAACCTTTCCTGTCTGTTTATTCTTATTGATTCGCGGCTGGAGCCGCAGGACAACGATTTGGAATTCATCAACTGGTGCGGCACGAATCAGGTTCCTCTGGTTTTGGTTTACACCAAGACCGACAAGCTTGCTTCGCGCGATTTTCATGAGAACAGGAAGAAAATGGAGTTGAAGCTGAGCGAAACATGGGATGAAATGCCAACAAGTTTTTCCAGCTCTGCGGTTAAAAAATCCGGGCGCGACGAAATCCTTGATTTCATTCATTTTGTGATACATGATAAAGTAACTAACAATTAATGAACATTGAATTAGTTTTGCCTTAAGAATATTTACATTTGCCACAGAATTCAACAAATCATTTAAAGGCATCATGAGAGCTTATACACCCATTAAATTCTTCGCCGGAAGAGCAACCAAACCACTGGCAGAAAAAATAGCAAAGTCATTTGGAGCGGAGCTTGGTAAAACAAATGTTATAGAATTCAGTGATGGTGAGCTTCAGCCCCATTATGAAGAGTCGGTGCGTGGTTGCACCGTTTTTATTATACAGTCGACTCAACCGCCCGCCGAGAACCTTCTCGAGCTCTTGTTAATGATAGATGCCGCAAAAAGGGCCAGCGCTTATAAAGTGGTTGCCGTTCTCCCCTATTTCGGTTATGGCCGGCAGGATCGCAAGGATCGTCCGCGCTCCTCCATCGGGGCAAAGCTGATTTCGGACCTGCTAATGGCTTCCGGGGTTGACCGGGTTATGACGATGGATATGCACGCCGATCAGCTGCAGGGTTTTTTCAATGTTCCGGTAGACCATTTGTACGCATCGACGATTTTTGTGCCTTATATCAAGGATCTGGGTCTCGAAGACCTTGCCATAGCAGCCCCCGACATGGGAGGGACAAAAAGGGCCAATGCTTATGCCCGTTTTCTGGGTTCGCAGATGGTGATCTGTTATAAGATGAGGAAAAAACCCAATGTGGTTGAAGAGATCAGAGCCATCGGCGACATGGAGGGGAAAAACATTTTCATTGTCGACGATATGATCGACACGGCAGGAACCGTATGCCTCGCAGCCGAAATGATGATAAGCGAAGGTGCTAAGTCGGTTCGTGTTGTAGCCACCCACCCGGTTCTCTCGGGTCCGGCCTATGAGCGCATCAACAATTCTCTTATCGCAGAGGTTATCGTAACCGATTCCATACCCATTCAGGATCTTTGTCCGAAGATCAAAGTCTTGTCGATCGCCGACCTGTTTGCCGAAGTGATCAACAAAGTATATAATTATCAGTCGATAAGTTCGCATTTTATAATTTAAGTACTATATTTGCACTCCTTTTTAAGGACTGAAAATGTATTCCCGGTGTGATGGGGGATTATCATGATTATTAATTCTTAGTAGCACAAATTTATCTTATGAAAACAATTGAAATTGAAGTAAAAAAGCGTGTCAAGACCGGAAAAACCGATACACGCAATCTTAGAAAAGAAGACAATGTACCCTGCGTTTTGTATGGTGGGGAGCAGGTTAAGCATTTCTATGCGCACAAAAACGAGTTCAGGAAATTGGTTTACACTCCTGATGCCCTTATTGTAAACCTTAACATTGAAGGCGAGAAACATCAGGCCATCATGCAGGCATTGCAGTTTCACCCTGTTTTGGACACGCTGAACCACATCGACTTTGTTGAGGTATTCGAAAACAAACCTGTTGTTATCGATGTTCCCATTGCATTGATCGGTAATTGCATCGGCGTAAAGAACGGCGGAAAAATCCGTGAAAAGAAGAGAACACTTAAGGTACGCGGGTTAGTGAAGAATCTTCCCGACATTCTCGAAATTGATATGACCAAAATAGATATTGGTGGTATTGTTAAGGTGGAAAACCTTACCTACCCGAATATCGAACTGCTCGATGGTGCCCGTTCCATGGTTGTTTCCGTAATTTCCTCACGTCTAGCTGCAAAAGGCCTGACGGAAGCTGGAGCTCCCGGAGCACCTGAGGAAGCTGCAAAATAAACTTATCACTAGCCTTCCTGAACATTGAAATATCTCATTGCAGGGTTGGGGAATATTGGGAGTGAGTACGCTCACACCCGTCATAATATAGGATTTGATATATTGGATGCCCTGGCAGCGGCATCCAATATTTCTTTTACGGATGGCCGTTACGGATTCACAACGCTCTACAAATTCAAAGGGCGGTCGCTGCACCTCTTAAAGCCATCGACTTATGTTAACCTCAGCGGCAAAGCAATCGATTATTGGCTGAAAAAGCACAATATCCCTATAGAAAACCTTCTTGTTGTTGTTGATGATCTGGCTTTGCCTTTCGGCGTATTGCGTCTGAAGCCCAAAGGCGGGGATGCCGGTCACAACGGACTGATAAACATTACCGAGGTACTTGGCAGCAGCAACTTCGCTCGACTTCGCTTCGGTCTTGGCGACAATTTCCCCAAGGGATACCAGGTAGACTTTGTACTTAGCCAGTTCAACCCTGAAGAGAAAACCGTACTTCCCGCCCGGATGCTTTTGGCTGCCGACATCATCAGGTCGTTCGCCACTTCGGGTGTTGAGATTGCCATGAACCAGTACAACAACAAATAACGCCGCTTCCAAACCTGTCAGGTCTAAGACCTGACAGGTTTCAAATATGTTAACTTCTTGTTAAATGTGGGTTCAATTCAAAATCCACATTACCTTTGCAAAAAAAAATGGGTAAACGCACCATAAGCGCTATCATTATTTTTGCCTCTCTTTCTCTCGGGGGATTGATAACAACCCAGACGTTTTGGGTGAAGAAAGCGGTAAACCTGGCAGAAGAGCAGCACGACCACCGTGTGGACCTGGCGCTCGATGACGTTCTTGCCGAGCTCACCGACACAATAGGGGCGGCAGGAAAAAGACGGGGTCCCGAGAGCCAGGGCAGACTGGATCGAAAAAATGATTTTTTTGCCGCTGTGGATACGGCAAAACTTCATCGTCTGCTAATAAAGTACATCAATTACCATTCCCTCGATAACCGGTTCAGCTACTACATTGTAAAAACCTCGAACGACTCGGTAATATTCTCCTACGGAAAAAAAACAGACAACCTCTCCGGCCTGAAAGTTCACAAAGCCTGTCTGCACTGTGTTTACAAAGACGACTACTATCACCTGGCACTGTGTTTTCCCTACCAGACCAAGCAGACCCTTGCGGGGATGTCGGCATGGCTCGGGCTCTCGTCGGTTTTCCTGATCATCATAATCTTCAGCTTTTACTACACCATCACCACGATGATAAAGCAAAAAAAGATTTCAGAGATACGCGACGACCTCATCAACAACATCACCCACGAGCTGAAAACCCCGATTGCCACTATTTCCCTGGCTTCCGAGGTGATTCTTAATTCGGGGGATAAGATCAGCAAGGAACGGAATTTAAAATATGCCCGGATCATTTATGAGGAAAACAGCCGGATGCGGTCGCAGGTCGACAAGGTATTGCAGATGGCGGCTATGGACCGGGGGGAACTAAGTCTCGACACCTCGAGCATGAAGATGAACGAGTTCATCCGCAAGATAGTCGACAATTTATGTCTGGAACACTGCGAAACCACCGTGAAAGTTGATTATCATCTTGATGCATCCCATGATGAACTGATGGCCGACCCGGTTCAGATTGCCAATGTAATTACCAATTTGGTCAACAATTCATTAAAGTACTCGTCAGATGAACCCCACATAACCATTCGAAGCAGCACTGAGAAAAACGATTATGTTTTTTCGGTGGAGGACAGGGGCATTGGGATCAGCAGGGAGAACATCAAATATATCTTCGACAAATTCTACCGTGTTCCAACAGGCAATGTGCATAATGTAAAAGGCTTTGGTCTAGGCTTGTATTACGTGAAAACAATCATCGAAGCGCACAAGGGTAAAATTTTAATAGACAGTGAGCTGGGAAAAGGCACAAGATTTGATGTGTTCCTTCCGTTAAACAGAGTGAACGACTGAAAACTAATCCCGTGAAAAACAAAGCCGCCAAAATTCTCCTTGTTGAAGACGACACCAATCTCGGTATCGTTCTTTCCGACTTTCTGGAGATCAGCAACTATGATGTACTGCTAGCCACCGATGGTATCGCCGGAATGGAGTTCTTCAAGAACGGGGACTTCGATCTCTGCATTCTGGATGTCATGCTTCCATTCAAGGATGGCTTTACGATTGCTGAAGAAATCCGGGAAAGAAATCCCGAGATTCCCATTATCTTCCTTACGGCGAAGACCATGGAGAAAGACAGGATCAGGGGACTGAAAATCGGGGCCGACGATTATATCACCAAACCCTTCAGTACCGAGGAGCTGAGTCTCAGGATTGAAGCTATTCTGCGACGATCGAAATACTCCATTATCAAAAACGACCTGCCTGCTGTTTTCACAATCGGAACATACAATTTCGATTACAACAATCATATCTTAAGTTCCGAAAAGAAAGAAGTGCGGCTTACCCGCAAGGAAGCCGAGGTGTTGCGCTTGCTAAGCATCAACATGAACAAGCTGGTAAGGCGGGAAGTAGCTCTGAAAAACATTTGGGGCGAAGACGATTACTTTATGGGAAGAAGCATGGATGTTTACATCACAAAACTCAGGAAGTTTTTAAGCGACGACCCAAATGTATCGATAGTAAACATTCCCCGAACAGGCTTCAAACTTGAGGTCAAATAGGCTCTGGCACTGCACCATCAGACAAAAAGGATCGCACACACGAAGAAAAATTTGGATAGCTTGATGTAAGAGCATATCTTGAGCGTGTAAAAGCAAAACGAAAACACAAACAAGATCTCAGGTTTCCATGTCAGAAGACTCACAAAAACGTATCGACAAATTTCTGTGGTCGGTGAGGATATACAAAACCCGGGCCCTGGCCACCGAAGCCTGCAAGAAAGGGAAGATCCTCATCGACGGGACTTCTGTAAAAGCATCGCGGCTGGCAAAGCAGGGCGACAGGCTTGATGTGAAAAAACCGCCTGTAGTTTATTCGTACATTGTCAAAGATTTTCCCAAATCACGGATTTCAGCCAAATTGGTATCGGAATACCTACAGGATATCACCTCCCCCGAGGAACTGAAGAAACTGGAGATAAATGAGAGTTTTTTTGTGAAACGCGACCGGGGGGCGGGAAGGCCAACCAAGAAAGACCGCAGGACAATTGATAATCTCACACAAGAATAGAAATGCTGATAGCAAACCAGAAAAGAAAAGAGAACATAGCAGAGTATCTTTTGTATATGTTTCAGATTGAAGACCTTATCAGGGCTTACAGTTTTGATATCGATCTGCTTGAGGTGAATATCGTCAGCAAGTTTGAGCAGCCCTACCATGTAAAAAGAGACATGCGCGAATGGTACGTCTCCCTCATCACGATGATGAAAGACGGCAAACTCCAAACCACGGGTCACATCCCGATTGTGCGCTCACTCATTACCGAACTCGAATCCTTTCATGTCAGGCTCCTTCACAATGAAGACGAGTCGAAATACCATAAAGCTTACGCGAAAGTTCAACTCAGCATCGATTCGTTGAGAGCCAAATCGAACGGCAGCAATTTCGGGGAAATCGAGCTTTGTTTAAACGGCTTGTATGGTTTGTTGATGCTACGGCTGACAAAAAAACCGATAAGTCCGGAAACAGCTTCTGCTTTCGGACTTATCGGTGAGATGGTTGCACTGCTGTCTGCCAAATACCTGCAGTTCGAGCAAGGCGCAAAGGAGTTCTAAAATTTGTACGAGAGTCCTACCCCGAAAACCTCTTTAACCTGCAGGCCCGGTCCGCTGGAGTCGTCGCTTCTGAGAACCGTTACATCATCGTCGTAAATAAGCATGGTGTTAAAGGTTGCGGCAAGAAACTCGTTGATTTTCATCACGATCAGGAATTCAGCGTTGATGTCGATGTTTCCGGGATTATTCAGGTAATTGGAGAACAGGTCGAGTTTTGCCTGCAAATCAACATTTTTCATAATGGGTTGTTTGTAGAACACTTTTACAAATCCCCCGAATTCAGCCCTGAATTTCTCGCCGGGAGTAACCCCAAATGCACCTGCCATACTGAGAGTGTCGTCGACCACAAATGTCATCTTACCTGTAACCGGGGATATGAACACGTTGAACCTGTCGCTGGGCTTATAGTCCATACCGGCAGATATCGTGAGGTAAGCCGGCGAAAACAAATCGGAAATCTTTGACGACACATCAGGATAGTTGTAACCTTTGTCGAATTGGGTTTTGAAACCCAGCATGGCACTGTAATTCCATTTTTCAGAAGCTTTCATACCAAACTGTGAGGTGAGATCAATACGGTCGTCGCTCTTTTTGGTAAGGGTGCCCTGCTTCATAAGTCCGTACCCAAGGCCAAGGGTATTGTCCCAGACAATGTTCTCCTTCTTGTAATTGGCAAAGAGGTTTAAAAATGCATTGCCCGAATATGAATTTTCACCCCCTGAGGCCCACTGGTAAAAGCTGACCTGCGAAAAAGTAAGGGTTCCCATTCCACCTTTTTTCCAATAGGAGGTGTCGGCGGGTTCCTGGGCGAAAATTGCAAGATTTAAAAGTAGAAGAGAAAATGAAATAATTGTTTTTTTCATGACTGAGACTTTTTTTTGATTTTAGTTAGTTTTTCTTTACGGACTATAATTGATTTCAAAGATAAATTGAAAATTCAGTACACTACAAATAATTTTGATAAGCGCTAGTTTTACCTACCCAAACAGAGATATTGCAATACAAAGCTTGATATTGTTTTCACAAAGGAGGGTTATCGAGGTAACAAGTATCCCTCTTCCCAAACCAGGAGTAGCGTCTTGATGCAATAAACTTATAAGCAGCGTCCCTTAAAAACTTGGGCAGTACGATAAATCCGTACAACAGATTCCAGGGAAAATTAAGTTTACGGGCAATACGCAGGGCGGCATCCGACATCTGCCAGACTTTGCGATTCTCCAGCAGGATAATCGAGTCGGGCATGTCATTATCTTGGGCCATCAAATTCTTTATGGCTGAGGCCTCACTGCTTTGAAGCGGGATAAAGGAAAAAACGCCCCTCTTGTCTCTCTTTTTAACAAACCTCACGCTCCAGCTGCACAGTATGCAATAACCATCAAAGAATATCAGAGGCTGGTTTTTGTATTCCATTGCAGGAAGGTCAGGTCGGATGTCTTATTTCAAGAGATTAGCAGAAACAAAATTCCAGTCGACCAGATTCCAGAAGGCAGCAATATAATCAGCCCTCTTGTTTTGGTACTTCAAATAATAAGCGTGTTCCCACACGTCGATACACATAAGCGGACTGCCCTTTTCTTTGGATATGTTCATCAATGGATTGTCTTGATTGGGTGATGAAACGATTTTCAGCGCACCGTCTTGTTTGATGAGCCATGCCCATCCGGATCCAAAAACGGTAGTGGCAGCTTTGTTAAAAGTCTCTTTGAAAGCGGAGAAGCTCCCAAAGTTTTTCTCTATTTCCTTAAGCAGTTCGCCTGTGGGCTCTCCTCCCCCATTTGGACTCAGGGTGAGCCAGAAAAGATTATGGTTGTAGTAACCTCCCCCGTTGTTTCGCACTCCGGCAGAGTACTTGTCGATTTCCGCGAAGATTTCCTCAACCGTTTTGTTATCAATCATCTCATCCTTTGCAAGCTGGTTGAAGTTCTTTGTATAAGCTGCGTGGTGCTTGCCATAATGGATCTCCATGGTTTGCGCATCAATGTGAGGCTCAAGCGCATTGAAGGCATAAGGAAGAGGAGGCTGGGGAAAAGGGATCGGGTCGTATGAGTTTGTACTTGTCTGAAGAATTGAGGGGCGGTTGCTTTCCGCGAAGATGGAAGGGGCTAATACGGCTCCGGCGCCCATCAAAACGCTTGATTTTAAAAATTGACGTTTGTTCATGGTTTTAGATTTTCAGTTAAACAGAAATATCAGGGTTTTGTTCACTTTCCAAAATCCAAGCCATTAGACCTTTCCTCCCGCCCTCTTCCATTTTTATTAGGAGGAGGATCGCTGTCGCAATAAAAAGCGGTATAGATTTCTGTGAGTTTTGTCGCGCCGCAGTGAAATATTAAATTTAAAAAATAGTGTTATTCCTTTACCCGACAACAATGAAAAAAAATATATTACTTTTGCTGCAAATATTCAATCAATGTTAAAGGAAAAGATTATCAGTGGGATACAGCAGATTGGCATTGGGGTGTCGAATGTGCGTGAAGCGTGGAATTGGTATCGTGAGCATTTTGGGATGGACATCAGGATTTTTGAAGATGCTGCTATCGCTGAGCTGATGTTGCCTTACACCGGGGGAGAGCCACGAAAGCGTCATGCTGCCCTGGCTATGAATCTTCAGGGCGGTGGCGGTTTTGAGATCTGGCAGTATGTAGGAAGGACACCGGATGCCCCGGTAAGCGAGATACTTGCAGGCGACCTGGGCATTTACGTCACCAAGATCAAAACCCGCAATGTGAAGGCAGCCCATGCATCCTTCCAAAAAAAGAATCTGAACATCAGCGAGTTGTCGTCAGGGCCCGACGGTAAGGATCACTTTTTCGTTAAAGATCCCTATAATAACCTTTTTCAGATTGTTGAGGGTCATTCCTGGTTCAGAATCGACAGCAAAAAATCAACAGGTGCGGCTTTTGGAGCGATAATCGGAGTGTCCGACATCGACAAGGCCAGAAAAGTATATTCCGACATTCTCGGCTACGATACGGTGCTTTACGACAAAGAAGGAGTGTTTGAAGACCTTGGCTATCTTCCCGGAGGTAACAAGACCTTCCGCAGGATGCTGCTGATGCACAGCAAGCCCAGGCTCGGTTCGTTCTCGAGAATACTGGGTCCCAGTGTGATGGAGCTGATCCAGGTAACCGACCGTCAACCCGAGCAGATCTTTAAAAACCGTTTCTGGGGCGATTTGGGTTTTATACACTTGTGCTACGACATCAAGGGCATGGAAGCGTTGAGGATTGAATGCAAAAGCAAGGGTTTCCCCTTCACGGTTGACAGCACAAGCACCCTGAAAACCTCCACCTTCGACATGGGCGAGGCCGCAGGGCATTTTGCCTATATTGAAGATCCCGATGGCACGCTTATCGAGTTTGTGGAAACCGACAAGATTCCCATCATGAAAAAGTTTGGCTGGTACCTCGATCTTCGGAAAAGAGATCCACACAAGCCGCTTCCCAACTGGATTTTGAAAGCGCTGAAATACAGCAAGGTCAAGGAAGACTATTTATTGGGGAAATAGGGAAAATCAAGGCGATCAGCCTTGATTCATCTGTATATAATTTATTTTATTAAGGTCAGATGGAACCCACATGTTGCTGAATTATATTCATTTGTGTTTGTGTTTTTCGAAACATGTGGGTTTCATAATCATACCCGTTTGGCTTTCCGCGCGATAACATAGGCAAGTTGCGGGAAAAATCGTTTTATAAACACCAGCAATACCTCTTTTCCCCCGGTATAAACATCCTGTTTGCTTTTGCGAACGCCGTTTACAATATCACGAGCGCATTTTTCAACCGGCATTCCGTATTTCTGTCCATGGTCCATAATATTCTGCGCCTGGCCATCGGGGCCTAGGGCTCCCATGGAGATGTTCGTCTGGATTCTTCCCGGGCACACCATGGTGGTTCGAATTCCCTTATCGTAATATTCGGCAAGCACCGATTCATAAAAACCATACATAGCGTGTTTGGATGCAGCATAGGCTGAGCGGAGGGGGAATCCGAATTTGCCGGTAACACTGCTCACGGCAACAATATGTCCGTGTCCTCTGGCAATCATCGATGGCAAAAGAGTTTTGGTGAGTATCACACCTGAAAAGTAATTGATTTCCATGATCTTTCTGTCGGTCGCCACGCTGGTCTCCATAACCAACGATCGTTGCGATATTCCCCCGTTATTAATGAGAATATCGATCTTTCCAAAAACCTTCAGGGCCTCGTTTGCCTTTTCCTCGAGGGATCCGGGATCATTGAGATCCAGGGGCAAAACAAATACATTCCCGGGTTTCAAGCCCAGAGACGACTTCACGCGCTCAAGTTCTTCCCTGCGCCGGCTTGACAGTATAAGGCGGGTATTCCACTGCGATAAGACTTTGGCCAGTTCTTCGCCAATGCCGGAGGAGGCTCCAGTGATCCATATAACTTTTCCCTCGTAAAACTTATGATTTTTCATGCCAGCCTCTTCCTTCTTTAGGTTTTAATGATTCCATGAACTCTTCGGTAATTCCGTTCATGATGTTGTTGATTTCACCGTACAAAGCCAGGGTATGCGTAATTCCAATGTCCCCTTTGCCCGACAAAACCCTGTATCGGATTGCAGCAAGAAGCTTTTTGAGGAAAAAAACATAGTGCAGGGCAAGGTAGCCCGACACCAGCATTCCGACCAATACAGCCCAGGCTATCCATGCAGGACCGGTAAAGGCTCCGACGAGAATTCCAGCTATTGCATAATAAACGGGAAATAACAGCAGTGCGACCCCGAACTTAAAGGAACTGACAAACTGCGGGTCTTTCACGTTTTTAGTTACTTTCAGAGGTATGAGGTAGGGAATTATGTTGGATAAAAAGCCCAGGAGAAAAAGCGGAGCTGTAATTCCAAGGACAAAAGACTGAAGTACCATTCGGGCCAATGAATAAGCTTTTTTTTCAATTACCCAGTTGCGAAGGTTCAAGTCGCTCAGGCTTTTCATATATTCGGCGATCATACCTGAAAGCTTGCGTATTTTTTCCGGTTCGGCAACAAACGCCTCGTCGAGGAGGCTTATCATTTGCTTATCGGCCTGGAAGCGCTTATAAAGACTGTCGCCCAGAATTCCGATACGATTGCGCATCCGGCTGTTGTAGATGGTGCGCAAGTCCTGGAACATGTCGTAATGTTCGGTGTTTTCGATATGAATAATCACTTTTTTAAGCTCTTCAGACAGCCGCTCTTTGATTGTGTTCATGGCTTTGGCCGGGTTCTCGCGATACGCCACAATATACTCCTCCACCTCAATGGGCTTGCCATAAACAATGAGAAGATCCTGCTGGATTTTCTGGTAGTTTTCGAAGTCTATCCCAACGGGAACAATCTTCACAGGATTTTTCGCCCCGAATTCCTCATGTGCGCGGAAAGCAATTCTGAAGGTTCCTTTTACCAGCGGGCGGAGGCGGCGCTTATCCCCGTGGTTTCCTTCGGGCATAAGGCATACGCTGTAACAGTCCCGAAGGATGTCGAGGCAGATTGTAAAGGTCTCGTCATTTTTGGAGAGTTCCTCAGCCCCGTCGCGCATGCGGTAGGCGGGAAGCATCTTGAAGGAGGTGAGGATTTTCTTCAGGATTTTCTTCTTGAAAATATCTGCTCTGGCCATAAAAACCGGGTTGAGTCGGGCGGTATCAAGCACGATAAGCGCATCCATCAAGGCATTCTGATGGTTTGGAGTGAATATTATTGGACTGCCATAGGGGATATTCTTCCTGCCCACCACTTCAACCCTTTTATAGTAAAGGTGGAAAACCAATAGCTGGTAGGCTTTCAGAAGGGTGTAAAAAATGCTGAACTTATGGATTTTGCTGCCGCTCTTGCTCATAACTGGCTTTTGAGGATTTACGGGGGCGAATTTAAGATAAAAATACCATAAGTGTTTGTGTTCAAGGATTAAAAAATCGGCAGGTTTTATTTGAAGGCTGTTTCCAGCAATCCGTCTCCCTCGAGCCTAAGTCGCTTGAAATAGTCGGGCAAGGGCTTCCCCATCATCTCGTCGACATAAACTTTCGCGAGGTACTGGCTCAGCATAAAGCCCTGACCGCGCAAGCCCAGGAACAGTCCTTTTGCCGGGTCGATAATCATGCGGGGTTCGATATAATATCCCGACCATACCGCCTGGAACCCCACCGAGGAGAGTTCAGGTATCCAATCCATAAATACTTCCGAAACGATTTCGATAAATTCCCTGGAGTTGATTTTCAGGTTCTGTCCGGTCTGAAGGGCTTCAATAGAGGGCGAGGCGCATCCTATAACCTGTCCGGTTTCGGCAAGTTGTTGTCCGTAAACCGCAACAAAGCCCTTGTATTTCCTTCTGTCGATCAGCATGGGGAGGGGTGCTCCGTTTACCCCCAGCATAGGCATTCTTCGGGTTATGAATGCCTGATGGCGGACGGGGTACAATCCGGTTTCCCAGCCCAGTTTCATTGCAACCTCCTCTCCTCCCGAACCCAATGCGTTAACAAAGATTTCGGTTTGGTATTCGAGGTACTTGCCTTCGTGGTCTTTAACCAGAACAACAAAGTCGTCACCTTCTTTCCTCACGTCTTCCAGCAGCACATCTTCCCTGAGGCTTCCCCCCTTTCCAATGGCTATGTTGCGGAGCAGATCGATTGTTTTCCCCGGGCTTGCCTGCCAGCAGTTGCGGGTAACCAATGCGGCTAAATATTTTCCGTCCATGGGGTTGAAAGCCGGGGATATCTCACTCCTGAAATCCTCCGGCTGGATCATATAGGCGTCCTGCCATGCTTTTGTTTTCTCGAGGGAGATAAAAGAGGCCTCATCGTGGGCGAAATTCACATAATTGATTTTGCGGAAATCGATGTTTTTTGTTTTCTGCAGTTCCTCAAAGAGGTGAAGGTTCTGAACTGCTATTTCCGAAAGTTCCGGCACGCTGAAAGCAGGCCGCCCCCCGGCGATATTCCGCCACGACGCACCGTGACCATAATTGATAAGCACCGGTTCCAGTCCTGCCTCGGCCATATATCGGAAGACCGATGATCCGGCGATTCCACCACCTGCAATAAGCGATTTGACGCGTATCCTTTTGGTTTTTTTGTTGCCGCTGCCAATAATGATCTCATCAGGATTCTCGCGCGGGTAAAGCTCCGACATTTCAAGCTGGTTCGACATAGGGCCGCGGGGTGTAGGTTCGCCCACAACGGATATTCCATATTCGCCGATTGCCTGCTTAAGACGTTTGATGCATCGTTTGCCTCTGCAGGCGCCCATCCCGAGGCGGGTGGTATGTTTTATTTCATCCACAGAGATGAACTTGCGGTCGCCCACCACCTCGAGGATATCTTCCATGGTTACGTCGTCGCAGTGGCAGATGTAGGAGGGGGATTGGTCGCCAACCAACCTGTCAGGTTTTATAAACCTGACAGGTTGGTTGAAATTAATTGGGTTAATAAATCCCCTTACCTCCATCATCTTTTCACCTTCAATATCCAGACATTTGATTCTGGCGATGTTTGTTTTATTCTTTTTCTGCAGTACTTTTTCGATAGTTCCGGTACCAAGTTTCGATCCCTCGTTATCCACAAGAAAAACCTCTTTGCCCTCCTGAACCTCAAATTCTACCGGCAGAAAGAGTTTACCAGTCTTTAGGTTGTAGCCAAAAATCGCAAGTCCCGGACACTGGTATACACATTCCATGCAGCCCACACACTTGCTGAAATCGATTTGGGGCACAGTACTGGTGCTGGTTTTGGTTATGGCTCCGTGGGGGCATGCAAATTCGCAGGGGTTGCAGGCAAAGCCGTATAGACAGTCGATAAGGACGAAGGGTTTTTCCAAGCTTCGCTTTTGAGTCGGCCTATAGGCCGACTCTATAACTCTGGCAGGGTGTTGCTGCGAGTCGATGTATTCTTTTGAAAGCGCCAGGAATTCCTTGTAGCTGAACTGTTCGCCCATCTCCTCCAGAATCTCAAAAGCCACCTGTTTGCCTCTGAGTACAGCGGATGTGCCCTCGCCGATTCGTATGGCATCGCCTGCTCCATAACACTGTCGGCCAAAGACCTCACGACCCTTGCGAAGTAGCAGGTCGTCCTGAACCAGTCCGGTGCAGATGTTTATGGCGTCGATCCCGGAGATTACCTGCTCGGTGCCGGGAACTGCCTTAAAATCGATACAGTCGGCCACCACAGCTCCGGTAATCCCATCGTTTTGGTCGTTGGGGATAGCTTCCACAAGAATTTTGGATGTTATAACGGGAATCCCCAGTCGCCGTATCCGGTTAGCCTGAACAGGAAACCCTCCCTCGAAGGTCTGGGCTTCGATGATGGCTTTCACGCTGGCTCCTGCCTGCATAAGCTGGTAAGAAGTGAGGTAGCCAATGTTTCCGGCTCCCACGGTAAGAACATTTTTGCCCAAAAGGGTGAATTCCTGGTTCATCATTTTCTGAACCACGGCAGCGGTGTACACACCCGGCAGGTCGTCGTTGCGGAAACTCGGCATAAACGGCACCGCACCGGTGGCGATAACCAGAAAAGCTGCCTCCACATAGTAAATCTCAGAGCTTCGGATATTTTTCACGGCAAGCATTTTCCCCCCGAAGATATCCCATACTGTAGAATTCAGAAAAATGCCATCGTGCGACTCACCCGCGAGGCTGTGGGCTATGTCGAAGCCCCGCATCCCGCCGAACTTCTTCTCCTTCTCGAAAAAGAAGAACTGATGGGTCTGCATCAGGAACTGTCCGCCGATCCGGTCGTTGCTGTCGATCACAATATTTTCGATCCCGTGCCGGTTAAGCATCTCTCTGGCCGCGAGACCAGCAGGGCCGGCGCCAACAATGGCCACGCGTGTTTTGTATACTTTAAGTCCTTTTATTTTCTCGGGGGAGGTAGGGGCGGGATGGTACTCTTTGGGTATCTCTCTTACATCCTTGATTTCGTCGACCAGGGTGATGCATATGCGACGGATCTCGCCATCCACAAGCATCTCGCAGGCGCCGCATTTGCCGATTCCGCATTCGAGGGATCGGTTGCGGTTATGCAGGCTGTGGCTGTGGACAGGATATCCCGCCTGATGGAGCGCAGCAGCGATGGTGAAGCCCTTGTCGCCTTCGACGGGTTTCCCTTCGTACAGAAATTCAACTTTCTCAGCAACAGGTATTTCCAATATTGGATGGCGGGTGATCTTCCTCATAATTGCGAAGGTTTTTAAAAACGGAAATTACTGCAAAGAGGAGGATTGAAATTATGATGTTTGTCAGGTGTTGGGGTGATTTTGGTCATGGCCCCACCCAGACTCCCGCGACGAGTTAAACTTTCGTGGAATTGAGGATTCGGCCCCACCCCAACCCTCCCCCGATGGGCTGGACTTTTGTGGAATTGAGGACTCGGCCCCACCCCAACCCTCCCCCGATGGGCTGCAC
>JAIFNN010000051.1:17704-18522 GCA_020047715.1 Bacteroidota bacterium
CCGGAGTGGGAGGGAGTTGGACTATCGAATAAATGAAGAAGGTTTGTAAGTATTGCGTTTGGCGAATGATGCCCCTCCCCGGACTCCCGTGTTGCGGAACAGGCACTCTCCCTGGAATTGCAGAAGGATGGGCTTTCTGGAGATCCAGCCCCTCCCCAGACTCCCGCAGGGGGACGGACTTTCTGGAGAGTTGGCCTATCCCCGGACTCCCGCGGGGGGATGGGCTTTCTGGAGATCTGGCCCCTCCCCAGACTCCCGCATTGCGGGACAGGCTCTCCCCCGGAGTGGGAGGGAGTTGGACTATCGAATAAATGAAGAAGGTTTGTAAGTATTGCGTTTGGCGTATGATGCCCCTCCCCGGACTCCCGTGTTGCGGGACAGGCTCTCCCCCGGAGTGGGAGGGAGCTGGACTATCACGGGATTGGGGATATGAATGAACCATATAAGGGTTTAATTTAAATTTCTTTTCGACTTGATCCTTACATGCTGCTGCCCCGGAGTGGGGATGGACTTTCGCGTGCAATTGAGATTAGCGGCCTGAAAGGCCAGCTTAGTTGAGTCCGGGGCAAGTGAAATAAAGATTTTTTGCCGAAGGCTGAAATCTACATTTCACGGCACCCCGGACAAGTGACGGCATGAGATTGGCGGCCTGAAAGGCCAGCTTAAAAGAAATTCGGAATATATGCCCCTCACCGGACTCCCGTTTTGCGGGACAGGCTCACGCCCGGAATTGCAGAGGGATGGGCTTTCTGGAGAGTTGGCCCCTCCCCGGACTCCCGTGTTGCGGGACAGGCTCTCCCCCGGAGTGGGAGGGAGCT
>JAIFNN010000017.1 GCA_020047715.1 Bacteroidota bacterium
ATGCATTAAGCATAGAAGCACTTGAGTTTATTCCGTCAGAGAAATTTTTTAAGCAATACGAAGACGATTATGCCGAAATGCAAAACACGATGATTTATGGCGATGATATTCCTTTTAAAGAAATAATAAACCAACTCCATCAACTAATATAATTTACCCTTATGGACGAAGTCGGGAAAATCGAACGCATCACACAAAACAGAGTCATCGAGTTATTTAAGGATGAACTTCATTACGGATATTTGGGTAATTGGGAAGAACGAGAGGGGAATAGTAATATCGAGGATGAACTTCTTTCAAATTATTTATCCCGAAAAGGATATTCAAAGGTTCAGATTAATAAAGTCGTTCAGGAACTAAAATCAATCGCTACCAATTTTAACGATAGCCTGTACACCACTAACAAAAATGTTTACAATCAGTTACGCTATGGCGTTAAAGTGAAGGTGAGTGCCAGCGAGAACTACGAAACCATTCCTGTAATTAACTGGAAAAATTTTGAAGACAACGATTTTGCCATTGCAGAAGAGGTAACCATTAAAGGAAACAAAACCAAACGCCCCGATATTGTCATTTATGTCAATGGAATTGCTCTGGGAGTCTTGGAATTGAAGCGAAGCACTGTTTCTGTTTCCGAAGGTATTCGTCAGAATATTGTGAACCAAACCGATAATTTTATCGAACCGTTTTTTGCCACAATCCAGTATATTTTTGCAGGGAACGACACCGAAGGCTTGCGATATGGTTCAATAAAAACGGAAGAAAAGTACTTTTTAAAGTGGAAAGAAGACGAGGATGATAACAGCAGATTATTGTTGGAAAAGTATTTGTTGAAAATGTGCAATAAGGCACGTTTCCTTGAAATCATCTATGATTTTGTGTTATTTGATGGAGGTATCAAAAAGCTCCCACGAGTTCATCAGTATTTTGGCATTAAGAAAGCGCAGGAATTCGTCAACAGGTATGAAGGAGGTATCATTTGGCACACTCAAGGTAGTGGAAAGAGTATTGTAATGGTAACTCTTGCGAAATGGATGTTGGAAAACAATCCCCATGCACGTATTGTAGTTTTAACAGACCGAGATGAATTGGATAAGCAGATAGAAAGAGTTTTCTCAGATGTTGGCGAAAGCATCTATCGAACGAAAAGTGGCAGGGATTTAATGAAACAGCTTGGAGAAACTAAACCAAGATTACTATGTTCATTAATACATAAGTTTGGAAGGAAAGAGAAGGATAATTTCAATGAGTTCATTAAAGAACTTGAAGTTCAGCCATCAATATCAGTTGGTGAAATTTTCGTCTTTGTAGATGAATGTCACCGTACTCAGTCGGGAAAATTGCACCGCACCATGAAAGCTATGTTGCCCAATGCTGTTTTTATTGGGTTTACTGGAACACCCTTGCTTAAACAAGACAAACAAACCAGTCTGGAAGTGTTTGGGAAATACATTCACACCTATAAATTCAATGAAGGTGTTGAAGATAATGTTATACTTGATTTAATTTATGAAGCTCGTGATATTGACCAAAGGCTATCTTCACCTAAGAAAGTTGATGAATGGTTTGAAGCAAAGACAAAAGGTCTAAATGATTTTCAAAAAACGGAGTTAAAGAAAAAATGGGGTACGATGCAAGCCGTTCTCAGCAGCAAATCGAGAATGGATAAAATCGTGACCGATATCATCTTTGATTTCAGCACAAAACCCCGTTTAAATTCAGAACGTGGTAATGCCATTCTTGTGGCTTCATCAATATATGAGGCATGTCGGTATTACGAATTGTTTCAATCGACATCACTGAAAAACAAGAATGCTATAATTACATCATACAACCCTGTCACTCAGGATATCACCACAGAAGATACAGGTGAAAATACCGAGACCGAAAAACAATTCATGTTTAACCTGTATCAGGAAATTCTGAAGAATGTTAAGGTTGAAGCGAATAAAACCAAAACAGAAACCTACGAAGATTGGGCAAAAGATAAATTTATCCATGAACCTGTAAACATGAAACTGCTTATTGTCGTTTCTAAACTCTTAACAGGATTTGATGCCCCAAGTTGCACCTACTTGTACATCGATAAAAGTATGCAAGACCACGGTTTGTTTCAGGCAATATGTCGTGTCAACAGATTAGACGGTGATGATAAGGAATTCGGTTATATCATTGATTATAAAGACCTTTTCAAGAAAGTTGAAGATGCTGTTGGAGTATATACCTCAGAGTTGGATTATGACATTTTTGAACCTAAGGATATCGATATCCTGCTTCAAGACCGCTTAAAAGCAGGAAAGGAAAGATTAGAAAATGCTCTGGAAGAATTGGCATTGCTTTGTGAACCAGTTTCTCCACCTAAAGGAACGCTTGAGCATATTCATTATTTCTGCGGTAATCCTGAAATTCAGGATGAATTAAAATCCAGAGAACCCCAGAGAACTGCTTTATATAAAAAGACCGTTTCGTTAATCCGTTCCTATGCCAATATTGCAGATGAAATGGAAGAAGCTGGTTATTCAACGATTAAAATAAGCAATATTAAGAAAGAGGTTGACCATTACCTGAAGCTGCGTGAAGAAATCCGACAGGCAAGTGGGGAAACACTTGATTTAAAATCGTATGAAGCTGATATGCGCCATCTTATTGATACCTATATTCAGGCTGATGACCCCGAATTAATATCACCCTTTGGGAATATGTCTTTGCTGGATATTATTGTAAAATCTGGCATTTCTGATGCCGTGAATAATCTCCCAAAAGGAATTAAGGGCAATCGACAGGCAGTTGCTGAAACTATAGAAAATAACGTCAGGCGAAAAATTATAAAAGAACATTTGATAGACCCAGCCTTTTTCGATGAGATGTCGATTCTATTGGAGCAAATCATAAAGGAACGGAAAGCAAATGCAATCAGCTATGAAGAATACCTGAAAAAAATCGCAGTACTTGTGCAGAAGGTAAATGAAGGTAAAACGGATGATACTCCAGACGAATTAAAAACACATGCCCAAAGAGCGATTTACAATAATCTGGGCAATGATTTAGAATTGGCACTTAAAATTGATACCACCATTCTAAGTGTGAAGCGGGATGGTTGGCGAGGAAATAGACCAAAAGAACTTGAAATCATGTCAGCTATATACCAAACCCTAAAAAGTCATGAACCTAAAAGTGATTCAATGACATTAGGAGACCCGCCTGTAAAATATGGATTGGAGAAAGTAGTGGAAAGGTTGTTTGATATTATAGTGGAGCAAAAAGATTATTAATGAATCAATTAGAATTAGGAAATATTGTAATCGATGTAGAGCATAAGGATATTAAAAACATCCATCTTAGTGTTTACCCGCCAAATGGTAAAGTTCGCATTTCTGCACCATTTAGGATGGATTTAGACACGATTCGGGTATTCGCTATTTCCAAGCTCCAATGGATAAAAAAACAGCAGGAAACTATAAAAAAACAAGCACGGGAGACCCCTCGTGAATACTTAACACGTGAAAGCCATTATTTCCTTGGTGAACGGTATCTGTTGAAAATAACTGAATTTGAAGCCAGTCCGAGAGTAATTCTAAAGAAAAAGGAAATCGAATTGATTGTCCGACCTGACACACTACTTGAAAAAAGGAAGGAAATTTTAGAAGAATGGTATCGTGGAGAACTAAAAAAGTTAGTTCCACCCTTAATTGAAAAATGGGAACAAAAGATTGGAGTTCGGTCGGAAGAGTTCGGTATTAAAAAAATGCGAACCAAATGGGGTACATGTAATCAGAAGGCAAGAAGAATATGGCTGAATCTCGAATTAGGTAAAAAACCTGTGGAATGTATTGAATATATTATTGTTCATGAATTAGTTCATCTGCTGGAACGCAGTCACAAAGATAAATTCATTTCATTAATGGATGAACATATGCCCAAATGGAGATTTTACCGTGATGAATTAAATCGCTTGCCGTTTAGTCATTTGGATTGGAGATATTAACAACTTTTGCTTTTTGAATATTTTGCAATTTTTTATTATAATCTATAGTCAAAAGAAATGAACGAATTAGCGATTTTTGTTGCAGATTGGATAAAAGGGAAATCTATCTATCCTGCAGTAAGAAGAGGATTGACATTACTCTTTTGTGTTAGCATATCATCATTTTTATTTGAAAAATATTTCTATACCTATGAATGGCTAAATATTACTGATTATAAGGCTATTCTTAATTTCCTTATTAAAGGAGAATTTTTTATACCCTTTAGTTTATTTTTAGTCGTTTATGGGGTAACCCAAGGCATTTCTTTATTTTTCTTCTATACCATTAATTTTTTTCAAAGTCTAAAATGGACACGGAATATAATAGAATATGAAATTAAGAGACCCGATATGAAAAGACATATCAGACAAATCAAGAGATTTTCCCCAATCATTTCCCCATATACTATCAGTGAAGAATTATTTCTAAAGGGTTATGCTGAAATTCGACACAATATTACTCCCGAGGTTTTTCAAACCATTGAAAAGGAGTTGGTTAAACCTAAAGAAGAGCTTTTTACAAATTTCACATTTATTTTCAGAGGTGTTTTAGCACTGACAGTTTATTATTTCTCACTTGCTCATTTTAGCACGATTGTATTTTTGATAGTTTTTACATTGGGAATAATCTATATGTACCTCATGATGCTTGCATATAGACTTTTAGATGTAATTCCTGTATTTGTTCACAGGTTTCATTATGAGGTCGAGAAGTACTTTCAAGAAACAATGGAAAAAGAAAAATCTAATTTGGGAATTGCAAATATGGAAAATACATTAGCTAAAGAAAATACACCATAAATATTTATTAGAATACTTTATGCACCTACTAAATATTGAAACCTATGTTGACATCATAAACTCATATTCAGAAAATGAATGGAAACCACTATTGGATTTAATTCCTGAGATAGAAGGCACTAAAAATTATGGTGAAATGGCTGGTGGAGTCACTGAAAATGGGATAACAACCCTACCCTATAGTGACCATAGTGAGGTTGTTGTAAAGTTTCTACATATCGTTTATGAAATTCCAGTAATGATAAATTTTGACTGGGGTTCATGGGATGAAGGAGGGGAAATCGCAAGCGATAAAGATTTTGATTATGATACCATTGATATTCCAACAAAATGCAAACTCATTACTGCATTTGTCAGGAGTGATA
>JAIFNN010000010.1 GCA_020047715.1 Bacteroidota bacterium
CGGCGCTTTTCTTATAAACACTAGCCCCTCCTACGGGGGGACATGGACAAGCTATAATTACACTACTGGAGAATATAGTTATATGCAGTATTTCGAACAAGGCTTTGAAAAGAGTTTGGATGCCGGTTTTACCTTCGGTCTCAACTATCACCGGCAATTTTCTCCCGCTTTGTACCTCAATGCCAGAGCAGATTTCAGATCACATATTAGAAGCGGATCAGCTATTTCAATGATGACGGTCGGTATCGGATTCGATGCCCGTAAATTTTTTAAAAGATAGAAAATGAAGAAATCAATTCTCCTAATTGTATTACTTGCGGCATGGCTTAACGGAATGAGATGCTACTCTCAGTCCGATACAGTATTGCTCGAAACAGAATTTTCCAAGGATCAGGATTTCTTATATCGGAACAAATACCGCTACCTCGATGTGAGGTTAAGTGATGAAGACAGGCTGCTGAAAATTGGCATCCAACCGTTTAAGCCCGGAGATAATTTCAACTTCATGATATTTGCCCTTCACGGGGGATTAGAGCAGAAAGTAAATACTTCCTTCTCGGTTCTTTCAGAAATCAACTCTGTGATGACCTGGTCAGAAGGTCAGGCATTCCACCAGCAGGGCCTGTCGATAGGTAGCCGGTATTATTTTACCAAAAAAAAGGATGTTCAGCTGGGGCGAAGTGGAAACAATTGTCAGGGGTTTTACGGACTCTTCAAAATGAGCGATCTGCTTTCGCTCATGACATTAAGGCTCAAGGGTACTGACCCAGACCCATCTTTGAAGGAATCTCAGTTCTCACGAAATATTGATTTTGCACTCACCCCCGAAATCGGTATCGGGTTTCAGCAAAGACTCGATTATCATCTTTATTTCGATGCCGGGATTTCCTGCAGCTATAACATTCTTGAAAATGAACCCGGATTTCAGATCAGCTTCCTCTTTGGAGGGATATTCAGTTATACCAAATAGATCAATTCAAATGAAAGCAAAATTCCTCATTCTTCTCTTCTTTTCAGCAAGCTTGCTGGTTTCCTGCACACCTGAAGACAGTACATCACCAATTGTAATGTTTTCAATGGAAACCACCCCAAAGCATATGTTCAAGGGAAACCTCGACGCTTCAGCCTCATTTTCGTTGGAAGATGATGATTTCCTGGAGTACCGCTGGGATCTTAACGGCGACCACCTCGATTGGGAATCCGAATGGTTATCATCTCCGCGCATCACCTTTCAGTTTCCATTCAGTTCCAGCGGATTTATCGGACTTCAGGTTAGGAACAGCTCCGGCAATATCACCGAATTGTACCAGGGATTTTATACCGCCCAAAACACTCACATAAGTGATACATACACCGATCTGGAAATTGATTTTAGGAATATTCGCTATGATTTTTTTGAAACCGGTTACATTCAGCATTTGTATTGGGCTTTTGATAATATTCAGCTTCCTTCCTCGGATGCATGGTTTAACTTCTCTTCCACAATTGAGCGGTCGGAATATGGCAGCATGATGGCATGGGATGTGGCCGATACCCTCGACCAGTACTATAATCTACCTTCCAGAGCCGACTGGCAGAAGATGATCGATTTCTGCGGAGGAACAGCCCTTGCCGGATTCAATCTCCAGGTTGAGGCAGATCATGGGCTTCAACTTAGATGTCCGGGAATTATAATCGATGGGCAACATCAGGAGAAGGGTCAAAGCGGCTACTACTGGACTGGCGAGGAGCATGATGCCAATTCGGCCTACGCACTGAAGATTTCAGTTAACCGCGACAGCTGTGGATTTGTGATTCTGGACAAATCAAGTCAGGTATCCGTAAGACTTTTTTTTGAGCATTTTGAATACTTTAATTAAACCAGTAATTATGAACAAACTCTTATTAGCAATTATATTACTTACAGGGGCAAATATCCTGTATTCCCAGGAAAAAGCATCTCTTCTTTTTACAGGTTCTTTTGTAAGTTGTCCGGAATTCAGGATGAAGGGCACCGGATATTCCCTTGCCTTTCAACAACATTTTCACGCGCGTTTTGCCCTTGAGCTGGGTGGAGGTTACTCCCTTGCCTCGTTCAGTAATGAAAGGGGTGAAATAGTGAATGATGTCCGTTTATTGGAACTAAATTACCATCATGCTGGCTACAGTTTTTATGCCGCACCTGTTCTGAAAATTGGCAATAGCAAGATCATCGGCATGGATCTTTTTGCCGGTGCTGTTATTTCATATCAATCCTATGTTCTGGATCAATACCATTATGAGATGCCCGAGAGCCCTGCCTATATTGTTAGATTGTTTGATATAGTTTATGGCAATAAAGTAGTTGAAGGTGCTTTTCCGGGGGGAATAGCAGGCTGCAGGATAAAGGTTAAAACCGGGGAGAGATGGAGCGTGTTAGGCAATTTAATTGCTATTGGGATTCCTAAAGGGGTTTCGTCGGTAAATGCTGGTCTTGGGATTCAATTCAGCTGGTAATACAAATAAATTTATGGGGGATTTTAATTTTCTGAGAGGGACTTTGGTTTACATTTGCTTGATTTTTTTGAAATTTTTGTTGCGATGCAACTCATTTTCCCAGTTGATTAAGAACTGTTGTTCTTGTGAAAAAGCACAATTCTTGTCGACTTAATTTTTTTCCTGATCAGAGTTGATTATTGAAAAATTTATTATTCGGTTAATTTCTTATGATGCTCAGTAATAATTTCTTTGTAATTTTGAAAATGGATGGGCTTAAAGTTGAAGGTTGGAATTCCCTGAAGTAATTGGATTGGTAAACGCAAACCCAAAATACAAATGAAACTCTGGTGATTGATTGTAACACTTTCAACTTTTATTTAAACAATCACAAATAGTTCTCCCGTTGAAGTCTTACTTGCTGTATATACCATTAAAAAACAGAATGAAATGAAAAGAGTATTGATGATTTTAACCTTGGGATTCGTACTGATTTCTTTAAAAGCACAGGAACTGCCTTTATTAAAAGTTTCCAAGAATCAAAAATTTATTGTAACAAACGATGAAAAGCCTTTTTTTTGGTTAGGAGGTACCGCATGGGAATTAATTCACCGATTGACAAAAGAAGAGATCGATCTTTACCTTACCGATAGGGCTGAAAAGGGTTTTACCGTTATTCAAACCGTTGTGCTTGCGGAACTTGATGGATTGAACAAGCCAAATGCATATGGCGATAAGCCTTTAAATAACAATAATCCTGAGGATTTAAATGAAAAATACTTTGAGCTTGTTGACTATGTTGTTGAAAGGTCAGCCCAACTTGGATTGTATGTTGGGTTATTACCAACATGGGGCGATAAATTTAATAAAAAGTGGGGGATAGGTCCCGAAATATTCAATATTGAAAATGCAGAGAAATATGGAGAGTTATTGGCAAAGAGATATCTTTCCAATAATAACATTATTTGGATTCTCGGAGGCGACAGAGCCCCGGAAAACGAAAACCATTATTCGATTATTCGTGCCATGGCAAGAGGTATTAAAGAGTATGATGCCCGTCATTTAATAACGTATCATCCCGTGGGCGCAAAAAAAGCTTCAGATTTTTTTATAGATGATGACTGGCTGGATATTGATATGTTTCAAAGTGGACACAGCAGAACTGCAAAAGAATACAACTATGTACTCGAAGGTAAGAAATCAGGTACCAAGCGGCCCATAATCAATGGAGAGGCCCGGTATGAAAATATTCCGGACAGATTTTGGGAAACTCAACATTACGGCTGGCTTAACGATGCCGATGTAAGAGTATCGGCCTATTGGAGTATGCTATCAGGAGCTGCGGGTTACACTTATGGCTGCAATGATATCTGGCAAATGTATAATAGTAGTAGAGAGCCTGTTATAAATGCAAGGACAGATTGGTATAAAGCACTTGAACTACCCGGTTCTTCTCAATTGAAATATCTCAAAGAATTATTTATGATTTTACCCTGGCAGCAGATGGAGTTTAACCAATCTCTGATATTAAACGATAATCCTGAGGACGAATCCTATAGCCTTTCAGCCATTGGTGAAAACCGCGATTTTATTTTAGCTTATACTCCCATAGGCAAAGCGATGGAAATTGATTTGACAAAAATGAATTCGGGAAAAGTAAAGGCGTTTTGGCTAAATCCCCGGAGCGGTACAATACTTTATATCGGAGATTTTGAAACCAGGATGCCCTATGAGTTTAAACCATGGTCATATGGCTGGGGGAGTGATTTTTTGCTGATTCTGGTCGATAAAGATTCATCCTATGATTTTTCGGGGTTTTCTGCCAAAGCAAGCCCCAAATTCTGAAGTAGACTATATTCAACAAAATGTGGAGGAATTATTTCACTATGAACCTACAGATTTAACGGGGCAAATCAATTAATTTAAAAATTATTGCATGTTTAATTTCGACAATTCATATATCTCTCTGCCTGACAAATTTTACAGTAGGGTACATCCAAGCCCTGTTGCCAAACCTGAATTGGTTTTGCTGAATAAAGAATTGCTTAAAGTGCTTACGATTCATTCAAATAATTCAGAAGAATTTATTGCGGAATTATCCGGAAATAAAATTCCTCGGAATTCCATCCCGTTTTCACAGGCATATGCAGGACATCAGTTTGGACATTTTACCATGCTCGGTGATGGCCGTGCCATAATTCTGGGCGAACATATTACCGCTGATAACAAACGTTATGATATTCAGTTGAAAGGTTGCGGTCAAACCCCATATTCACGCAGAGGAGATGGCAGAGCTACATTAAAAGCAATGCTTCGGGAGTATTTGATAAGCGAAGCAATGCATTATTTGAATATTCCCACTTCAAGAAGCCTGGCAGTTGTAAAAACGGCTGATCCTGTTTTCAGGGAAACGGCTAATGTCGGAGCAGTTCTGACAAGAGTAATGAAAAGCCACATTAGAATCGGCACTTTTGAGTTTGCGAGATATTTTGGGACCTTGGATGATTTAAAAGAATTAACTCACTACACCCTTAAAAGACTTTATCCGGATGTTGAGCATGGAAAAATTCCTGCTTTAAGATTGTTGGAGGAAGTAATGCGGATTCAAATAGACATTGTTGCACAGTGGATGCGCGTAGGCTTTATTCATGGAGTAATGAATACCGATAACACTTCAATTAGCGGAGAAACGTTCGATTATGGTCCATGCGCTTTCATGAATATTTATTAAATGGAATATATCAAGACTTGCAGAAGCACTGCTGCCTTTGATACACCGGGATACAGAAACCTCAATAAAATTGGCTCAGAAGACTATTGATGCTTTTGATATTCTGTGGAATGAAAAATACTACCTAACCATGCTGAATAAATTGGGCATTGAAAATAAAAAATTTGAAGATAATACTTTAGTGGATGAGCTTCTCGAATTAATGAGAACCCACAGGCTCGATTACACCAATACTTTTTCAGCTTTATCCCTGGACATTGATTTTGAAAATAACCCCATTCATGATCCTGCGTTGAAAAATTGGCTTGAAAAATGGAAGGACAGAATTTCAGTAAACAACTATGGCTTTCAAAAAGCTAAAAGTATTATGAAAGAAAACAACCCGGTTTTTATCCCCCGAAACCATTCAACGGAAGCAGCCTTGAATGAAGCAGTAGCTGGGAATTATAGTTTGTTTGATGCTCTCCTGAATGTTCTGAAAACCCCTTATGGGTACAACGAAAGCTACCACTCCTATTTGCAGTCGTCCGGATTGGAATTTGAAAAAAACTACCAAACCTTTTGTGGTACATAATTATGTTTTCCACTTTTTCCATAACAGTTCCCTTACGATCCAAACAAATTTTAAAAATATCTGAGCTTTAGGCTATTTCCTAAAGAAGAAATTCTATATTTGATATAGTGACCATTGTGGCTGATCTATTCATCTTTGAAGAGAACAAAGAGATGAGTGTCGCATATGTCGATTGCTGGTAAATTTAAAGTATCTTCCATTGGCGATATTAATTGGAATTAAACGTAATGAATCAAAGTATGATAGGATACATATTTATTGGAGTTCTGATTGTTTTTGTATTTTATGTAGTCTACTTATACAATAACATAATCCGAAAGCGGAATGAGACTGAAAATGCCTTCGGTTCAATTGATGCGGTTTTAAAAAAGAGATATGATTTATTCCCAAATCTGGTTGAAACAGTAAAGCAATATATGATTCATGAAGCTTCTGTGTTTATCGAGGTAACCAAGCTAAGGTCAAAACTAACTGAAAATTTGTCAAGCGAGGATAAAGTTGACCTGCATAATGAGATTTCAAGTAAGCTCACCGGATTAATGGTTTCAGTTGAAAATTATCCCGATTTAAAGGCAAACCTGAACTTCCTCAAACTTCAGGCAGCATGGAATGAAACTGAAGAGCAAATTTCAGCATCAAGACGGTTTTATAATACTGCTATAACAGATTATAACAATTCAATTCAGACCTTCCCTTCCAACCTGATGGCAAATGTATTCGGTTTTGTTTCCAAAAAAGTCTTCGAGTTGGATACTTCTGAAAGAGAAAATATAAGCGCAAAAGTTTTATTTACTTAATAATGTTGAATATCGAGGGTTTTCAGGCATTCTTTGAGTCTGATTTAAGACATTCATTGCAGCCTTTGGAGGATTATAGGATCAGAAGGGTAAAACACTATAAAAAGTTTAGAAACGTTTCCTTCATTTTGCTGTTCTTATTGTTTTTTTTGTTTTTTACCAGCAATAAAGTAGTAATTGCCTTTGGTATTTTATTGTTTGTTTTTGCTTTGGGGTTGGCATATGAATCGCTGGTTAATACGAATTCAACCTTAAGAAAGGAATATAAGAATAAAGTATTACCCAAAATGTTAGGCTTTGTTTTTTCTGATTTTGAGTATATCCCAAGGCAAAAAATTTCAAAATCGGTTTTTCAAAAAAGTCTTTTGTTCCAGAGAGAAATTAAGACTGTGAATGGTGAGGATTTTATGAGGTTTTGTATTGATGATGTTGAATTAATGTTTTGCGAATCTGAAGTTTTTGGGTATAGTCCAAGTTCAAAAATGTTTTCCGGAATATTTATTTCAGCAACTTTTAATAAATCGTTTAAATCAAAGACTTTCATTTTCCCGGAGAAGAGTACTTCATTTTTCAGAAAATTGAAATTCAAAGCATTGGGTTCATCATTTAGCGTCAAGCTTGAAGACCCTGATTTTGAAAGGGAATTTATTGTTTTAAGTGATGACCAGGTTGAGTCAAGATATATTTTAACCACAAGTTTGATGCAAAGGATACTTGATTATAAAAGGAAATTGAATGCGGAGTTAGCTTTTTCCTTTGTGTCGAATAGACTGTATTGCTCAATTCCCAATTCAAAGAATCTTTTTGAACCTCCGATATTTGAGTCATTTTTGGATATTGGTTTTATTAAACAGAATATTGAGCCTGTTCTTTTTTATACAAGTATTGTTAAGGATTTGAATTTGAACGTACGAATTTGGTCAAAGGAATAGTTTGCATCCTTGTTCTGAAATCAAACTTTTAAACGCAGAGGGCAATTAGCCAAAGAATAAAGTAATTGGGATAGAACACGGTTTGCTTTACCGGACCAGTTCACCAAAAAAGTAAAAGCACATAAGCACGCTTACAGACAATTTCATAGCAACGCCAAACAGAAACCCAATAAGGCTCCCAAAGCCGGCCTTTAATGAAGATTTCTGATCTTTGCCAGCTATCATTTCACCTGCGAAAGCTCCCAGAAATGGGCCCAGAATCAGTCCGATGGGTCCAAAAAACAATCCGATTACGATTCCTATTGCAGCTCCCCAGGTACCAGCCTTTGAGCCTCCGAATTTTTTAGTTCCCCAAACCGGTACAAAATAATCCA
>JAIFNN010000012.1 GCA_020047715.1 Bacteroidota bacterium
AAGAAATAGCGCGATCGGTGTTCTCCCGGATCCGTCTGGCTGGAAACTTCAGCAGTCGGTTCGGAGCTTGTAACCTGCCCATTTTCGGGAAGCACTGATGCAGGAGTGTTTTTGAAAGGATTTTGAAGTATTTCGGAAAGAGCGAAATAAAGAAGCAGCGCTTTTTCAGAATCGGCCGCGGATATGATCTTTGTCCCAAGGTTTTTAGCGCCTGCTGTTTTTTCGTTGCAGTCTTTTACGGTTAGGATTAATTCATTCTTTTCCAGATAACTGGAGGCAAACCAATAATCACATTTGTTTTTGAAGTTAATGGTATAGGTTAGTTCAATGCTATCGCCTTTGAGCCGGCTTGTCAGGAGCGATTCCACCTCCCCCGAAATAATTTCTGCACGGTCATCAATTACAAGTTTACTCTGGCCTATTAGCGGAGAGACAGCTGATAAAAGAAGTCCCATCAGGTTTAGAAATTGAAAAGTTCTCATCCTTCTTGCGTTTTTTTCTGTTTAAATTCAGGGGAAAGCTAGATCAAAAATAGTAAATTAAACAATATATTTTGATGAGTTTTCATTGTTGCAAAGCTGTGCACAATACTTTGCTTTGTCTTATTGCTTAATAAACAGGAACTTGAATTACCTAAAGAATTTACTTAAACAAATTGGTTCGCACTGTTATTTTTCCCTGAAAATGCATTATTGCTATACGATCATAAGGAACGAACCAAACAAGTAGGCTTTGATTGCAATAATTGGATGTGAAAATCGTTAATATTTCCTACTTTTGTCCCGCTTAATAAAAACAATGCGAAGCCTTAAATTCCTTTTCTTAGCCCCACTTTTGTTCTATATCTTTTCGTGTCAGCGGGAAGGGTTTATTACCGATTCAAATGCCAAACTTGGCTTTTCGCTCGATACCGTTTATTTCGATACCGTTTTCACCGAACTCAGCACCGTTACCCGCCGGTTTACGGTTAAGAATCCCCATAAGGAATTCATCAAAATTTCTTCCGTGAATCTGGCCGGGGGAAACGCATCGGTATACCGTATTAACTTCGATGGAATATCAGGAACGGAATTCAAGGATATTGAAATTGCCCCAAAAGACAGCCTCTTCATGTTTGTTCAGGCAACTCTGGGTAACAATAACGATCCGGGCATTCTTTTGCAGCAGGATTCTATCGTTTTCATTACCAATCATAACGTTCAGGATGTAGACCTTGTGGCATGGGGACAGGATGTTCATATTCTCAGGGATACCATCTTCAACACACAGACCTGGACAAACGACAAGCCCTACCTTGTTCTGGGCTATGCTGCCCTGGACTCGGCACAGGTGCTTACCATGGAGGCAGGCACGAAAGTGTATTTCCACCGCGATGCCTACCTGCTGATTGCCGGAAGTCTTAAGGTTAATGGTACCAAAGAAAATCCTGTGACGTTCAGCGGTGACCGCTTGGAGCAACTTTATGAAGATATTCCCGGACAGTGGACTGGCATCATATTTTACCCGTGGAGTAAAGATAACATTGTCGATTATGCTGAAATAAAAGGGGGACTGGTAGGTGTGGTTCTTCAATCCTCATTTGGTGATCAGATAGAGGTAGACCTAACAATCCGGAACAGCAAAATCCAACACATTAGCTCATACGGCATCAGAGCCGCCTATTCAAAGATTTTTGGCTATAACAACCTAATCACTGCCTGTGGAATCACTGCAATTGCTCTCGAGGGTGGAGGCAATTATGAGTTCTATCATACCACCATTGCAAACTGGTTCCGATACAAAACCCGAAATACGCCCTCCCTGCTTTTTACGAATTACGCTATTCTTACAGATGTCGAGGGAGTGAATTTCAAAGAAGTCCGCCCGCTAGAAAAAGCATATTTTGGGAATTCGATTATTTATGGAGGCAACCAATCTGAGATTTTATGGGATGCCGATGAAGATAACACTATAGCAATGAACTACTTCTTCGAAAACTGCCTCCTCAAATTTGACACAAGCATAATTAAGCTCGGAGGAAACCCAAATTTCTCAAATTGCATCAACTACAAGGATCCTCTGTTTCTTTCTGTTGATAAATACGACTTTCACTTCGATACCCTGGTAAACAAGGTTTCACCCGCGCGCGACATAGGAAAATTCAGCATCGCTCAGGAGTATGAGTTTGATTTGGATGGAGTGTCCCGAGTCATGGATGGGAAGCCGGATGCCGGGGCTTATGAATTTAATTTTCCCGAATAGCTGATTTTTTCGTTTTCGCGACATTAAGGGATAAAACTATCCCATGAAAAAACTATTTTTCCCTGTCGTAATCCTTTTTTTGTTTTTTTCTTGCCAGGAGCCACCTCATTCCCGGGTTTCAGGTAATGCCCTGCAAGCAGATTGCCGCATAATGTTTTGGAATGCCGAGAACCTTTTCGATTGCTACAAAGACAGCTTAAAGGATGATGATGAATTTCTGCCCTTTGGGATCAGGGGCTGGACCACCGCGCGTTACAAGCAAAAACTAAAAAACATGTATAAGGTTTTTATTGCTGCGGGCGATTGGAATCCGCCGGATCTGATCGGCCTGTGCGAAATAGAGAACAAAAATGTTCTTTACGGACTTCTTAGGGACACGCCTTTTTCGTACTTCAACTATCGCTTTGTACATTATGAATCACCCGACCGGCGAGGGATTGATGTTGCCCTCCTTTATAATCCCGCAAGGGTTGAGGTGGTTGATGAAGGGTCTGTGCCCGTGGTTTTGTCGGCCAAAACAGGATATCGGGGCAGAGATATTTTATATGTCCGGGTAAGGATCGCATGCGGTGATACTTTGTCTCTTTTTGTGAACCACTGGCCCTCAAAGTTTGGCGGAGCAGGCTACACTGCTGATTTGAGGGAAAATGTCGCATCCATTCTATCCGGCGCGATGACAGAGGTTCTGAGGAACCATCCCGGCGAAAAGATTATTGCAATGGGCGACTTTAATGATCCTCCTGAAAGCAGTTCATTCGATGCTCTGGGCTTTGCGCCCGACTCTGCGCACATCCCGCTTCTTGTAAACCTCGCATCAGACTATAAGGCGGATATTCCCGGAAGTTATAAGTTTCAAGGCTCATGGCAGCTGATCGACCAGTTTCTGGTAAGCCAAAATTTTTTATCGGGGGAGGAGGGGGCTGTAGTGAATCCCTCAAGTTTTAGCGTCTTTGCCCCTGATTTTCTTTTGGAGAGGGATGAGAAGTTCGGAGGGGTGAAGCCTTTCCGAACCTATGCGGGATTTGCTTACAATGCGGGATTTAGCGATCACCTGCCGATAATCCTTGATCTCTTTATGGCGCCTTGAAAAGCCTTGGTGATATGAAAATACGCTCCTAACTTCCCCGAACCATTGCAATCGCCTTCAGTTCTTCCTTGCTTAGCCTGACATCAAGCTTCAGTTCCGCACCTTTCGAAACCATGAGATCCCAGGCAGCATCGAAATCATTGGGGATAATCCCATCCAGGATAGCGTCTTTGATGTGGTTCTTTATAATCCCGATTTCCCTGCAGGGCTTGATCCCAAAAGCATCCTGCACATCATCGCCGCTAATGGGGGGCTGGAAGTTCCGGATTGAATCCCTAGCTTCCAGTTCGATCATTTTTTCCCGTACTTTTTGAAAGTTGGAAAGGTGCTTTCTAACCGTATTTGGATTTTTTGAGGTGATATCGGCCTCACACAAAGTCATCAGGTCTTCGATGTTTTCCCCGGCGTCGAATAACAAGCGGCGTACGGCCGAGTCGGTGACGATTTCCTGTGAAAGCACGATGGGCCGCAGATGCAGCATCACAAGATTCTGCACGTATCGCATCGACTCGTGCAAGGGAAGCTTCATGCGGCGAAAAATTGACGGAACCATTTTGGATCCGAGGAACTCGTGTCCGTGAAAGGTCCAACCCAGGTCAGGCTCGAATTTCTTGGTCAGGGGCTTGGCAATGTCGTGAAGTATCGCCGCCCAACGAAGCCATAGATTATTCGAAACCGAGGCAATGTTGTCGAGAACCTGAAGGGTGTGATAAAAATTATCCTTGTGCCTTTGTCCCCCGCTCTCATCAACCCCCTTTAAAGCCTGAAATTCAGGGAATATGATGTCGAGAATCCCGGTCGCCTCCAACATGATGAAACCTACTGAAGGCTTTGGGGATAAAACAATTTTGTTCAATTCGTCGGTGACGCGCTCCATTGAAACAATTTTTATCCGATTCCTGTTTTGCTGAATTGAGGCAAAGCATGAGGCTTCTATCTGAAAACCAAGTTGGGAGGCAAAGCGAATAGCACGCATCATTCGAAGAGGATCGTCGGAAAAGGTGGTGTTGGGATCGAGAGGAGTGCGGATTATTTTATTCCCAAGATCGCATACTCCATCGAACGGATCAATTAGCTGGCCATAACTCTCGCTGTTCAGACTGATAGCCATAGCATTTATTGTGAAATCCCTGCGGTTTTGGTCGTCTTCAAGACTCCCGTCTTCCACTATCGGTTTCCTTGATTCTTGACGGTACGATTCTTTCCGGGCTCCCACAAACTCAACTTCAAAATCCCCAGCCTGTAGCATGGCCGTTCCAAAGTTTTTAAACACGTTGAGTCTTTTCTTTCCCAACCGCTTGGCTACTTTCCCAGCAAAATCGATTCCGCTTCCAAGAACCACGATATCAATATCCTTGGAAGGCCTATTGAGGATGCAGTCTCTTACGAATCCCCCGATAACAAAGGCTTTCACGTTTTCTTCTGCCGCAATGTCAGAGATAATTCGGAAAACCGGTACGTTTAGACATTCCTTCATATGTAGATATGACAATTTATTCAATTTGTGTGACAAAATTACAAAATATTGCCATTATCCCGCCCTGAAGTTGAAATAAAGAGGGTGGTATGGAATTTGGTCAAGATTTGAAAATATTGAGAAAGAAGAGAAAAGCAAAAGCTCATCGATGGTTTGAGTAAAACTGAAAAAGCGGCACTCCAGTTTTATTTTTTGCATTTGACTTTGCCTTTTTATATCTTCTTTTGTTTTGTAATCGTAATATTTTGTAAATTGTTTTCAATTGGAATTTTTGTTTAACCAAATAATATCAAGATGATTGAGCATTTAACACTGGATACGTTCAAAGAAAAAGTATTCAACTTTACCGACAACAA
>JAIFNN010000026.1 GCA_020047715.1 Bacteroidota bacterium
AATACTGACAAAATATAAGCATGTATTTTTCCCCAACGCATACAATTCCGTGAGCAAATACGAAACCGGGATGGTTGACTCGGGTCGCGTCATTTCGGGAATTGCTGCTTTTGGGGTAGTTGAACCTGAAAGCGAAGTGTTGCTTTTAAGCCCGGGCAACAGTATCATAAAGAAAATCAGCAAAGTAGTAGGCACTCATGTAAATACGGGCGACGTGATTTTGAGGTTGGATCCCACAGAAGTAGAAGATCAGATCGAGAAAATCGAGGACCAGTTAGAGGTAAAGCGGAACAATCTCGAGAAAAACCGGTTGGCAGCCAGAGGAATCAGGGTAGATCTGGATTACAACGTTGAGATGAAAAAACTACAGATCGCATCCCTCAAAGCGGAACTTGAGGACCAGGAGCAGCTGCTTGAGGTTGGAGGTATCTCCCCAGCCGCATTCGAAAAAACAAAACAGCAGAAAGTTATTGCCGACAAGGAAATGCAGATGACCCTTGAGAAAAACTCTATTCGGCTGAAGCAGTTGCAGGCAGAAGAAAACGGAATGCTGTTGGAAATAAAAATGCAGGAAAGAGAACTTGAGAACGCTAAGGAATTGCTCGATAAAATGATTCTAAAAGCACCCTCATCGGGCATCATTCTAAGCGTTTTCGGAAAAGAAGGTGAGAAGGTCAGCCAATCGCAAACGCTTGTAAGAATGTCGAATTTGTCCAGGTACAAAATAACCGCTGTAATTGATCAGAAAGATGCAGATATCCTGAAAACAGGAGGAATGGCTTTCGCTCAGGTGGATCAGGTAAACGTACCGGGTCAAATCGGGAATATCAAACCTATTGTTGAAAACAATAAAATTGAATTCAATGTTCATATGGATTATTCGAGCCAGGAGTATTTCAAGCCAAACCAAAACGTGGAGCTCCTCATCGTAATCGATTCGAAAGACAGCGTGCTTCGTGTTAAAAACGGCCCCGGCATTAATTCCGAGAAACTACAGCAATTGTTTCGCATTGAGTCGTCGAAAGCGCTGCGAACCGACGTTGAGATAGGATTATTCGGCAAAGATTATGTTGAAATCAAATCGGGATTAAAACCTGGTGATCAGGTAATTATTTCGGACATGACAGCCTTCCGGCACAAGGAAGCCGTTGAACTGAATGAGGAATAAACATAGCTTCCACAACTCTTTCGTGCAGGAGGTTAGATTATTTGAAAGAGCAATCTCCCCTAAAATAATATACAATATATCAGAAATTAAAATTTGGCGCTGATAATGCAAAAATTACATAGTATCATCCCCGGGCTTGCATTTTTAACGGTGTTGGTTTCTCAGGCTCTCAACGGACAAGAGAGCCTAAAAACAATGTCCCTGAATTTACAGAATGCTGTTGACCTTGCTATTCACCAGTCCTCGTCTGTGATGTACACTCAAAACCGAAATGTCAATTACTACTGGAGGTATAAGAATTACCTTTCGATGTACAGGCCACAGCTTAACCTGAACGGCGAATTTCCCAATTACACGCAATCGGCCACACCGATTACCCAGCCAGATGGCAGTGTTGAGTTCAAGCAGGTATATTATGTATACGCTGCAACCTCCATTTACAGGGCACAGGATTTCAAGCTTGATAAAGTTGATTTCTCAGGCAGTCCTTTTAATATTGGATTTGTTCAACCTTTACTGGCTTATAATTCCATGAAGTGGAGAAAGCTTACCGAACCCATGGTTTATGAGGAAGCACAAAAGGAATTTGTTGAGTCGATCGAAAGGATATGCCAGAACACCACGGTACGTTTTTTCCGTTACCTCCGTGCCCAAACCGATAACAAGCTAGCTGAGAGCAACCTCAAAAACAGCGAGAATAACCTAAGGATTGCTGAATCGAAAAGAGAACTCGGGAAAATATCGGAAAACGATTTCAGCCGCATCAAGCTTTCTGTTTATAATGCTCAGAAAGCCCAAAATAAGGCGCATATGGACTTAAAAAACGCCGACTTTGAGTTGAAGTCATATATAGGTCTGGATCAGGATCAGGAGATTGAGTTGGTTATTCCTCTTGATATCCTGTTTTTTGAAATTGACCCTGACATTGCAGTGAAGGAAGCCAAGGAGAACCGTAAAGAAACTCCCCAGTTCGAACGCCGGCTAATTGAAGCCGAGGAGGCTCTGGTGCAGGCAAAACGGAGTAGCGGGGTTAACGCCACTCTCATGGGAAGTTATGGGATATCAAACAGTTCCGACGAGTTTTTACTAGTTTACAACAACCCTGAAAGGCAGCGTTTGCTGAGTCTTACCGTAAGTGTACCGATAATGGATTGGGGAAGGGCGGCATCGAGGATCAAACTGGCCGAATCACGAAGCGATCTTGTGAATTTTGACGTGGAGAAAGAAAAGATCGATTTCGAACGGGAGGTAATTGTTCAGGTAGAGCAGTTCAACCTCCTTATTGATTGGATAAACACCGCAGAAGAAGCTGATAAGGTGGCTGAAAATGGTTACCAGATTGCCCTTAAGAAATTCCAGAACGGCGAAATCAGCATCACCGACCTAAATATCTCCCTACAGGAAAGAGAGTCGGCCAAGCGCGATTATATTGCCTCGCTTCAGTCATACTGGGTTGCTTATTACAACCTCCGAATCCTTACCCTATACGATTTCCAGAGAAACGAGAAGATATCTTACTATAATCCTATGTTAAAGGACCAAAATTAGGATTTTGAAAACCGGGGATGAAACTGCCGATCTATAAAAAAAGAAGCACAGGCTTTCCTTAGTTTTTCAGGAAACTTAAAAAAAGGACCGAAAAAAACAACAAGAATAGATACCGGAAAATAAATTGAAGTTCTGTTGCGGGTTCTGAAAAATTATTGTAAGTTTGCGGCCTGTAAAATATAAGCATATAATTAAATAATCTACCAGGATGGACTTAATGAAAGTTGTTGAAAAAGAATTCACCCCGGAAATAAACGTTCCAGAGTTCAATAGCGGTGATACTATTACCGTTCATTATAAAATTAAAGAGGGAAACAAAGAAAGGATACAGCAGTTCAGAGGAACCGTTATTCAAAAGAAAGGAGAAGGTGCAACCCGTACTTTTACCGTCAGAAAAATGTCTGGCGCGGTTGGTGTTGAAAGAATTTTCCCTGTAACTTCCCCATTCATTGAAAAAATCGAAATCAACAAGCACGGACGAGTGCGCAGAGCCAAGATTTTCTACCTTCGCAAACTCACCGGTAAAAAAGCCAGAATTCAAGAAAAAAGATATTAATCGCTTTTCAAACGTGTTAAAAGCTGTTCTTAATAGAGCAGCTTTTTTTTTGCTTCAAACTGAAGTAAAGAAGCTCGTTGGCAAACCATAGACTTTAATTGATTTGGCTCACAAGATTGCTGACCGGCATCTTGGGGTACAATCAGCAGATTCTATTTAAAATGAAACTGAATTAGCACATAAAGCAATACTTGGTATGGTTATTGAAAAAAAAATAATAATATTTGAAGAGTAAACTGTTCAATTGTTGGTTTAGGCTAACCAGATAGTCCAAAACGGAAGTATTAACTTAATAAATACGAATATGAACAAGATTTTTAAAAGTATAGTAATTGTGTTAACGCTCTCTTTGATTGGCGGAAGCACACTATTCGCACAGCAATTTAAATATATTGGCGCTGAAAAATGCAAAATGTGTCATAATAAACCAGCTACTGGCGACCAATATAAACAGTGGGCAGGTTCTTTGCATGCACAGGCCATGAAATCCTTAAACAGTCCCGAATCGTGGGCCTATGCCAAGAAAAACAACATTGCTGATCCTAACAAGGAACCCAAATGTCTTAAGTGCCATTCAACTGCTGCAGGTGTTCCCGCAAATCTGATCGCTACTATCACTGTTGCCGAAGGTGTTTCATGCGAATCGTGCCACGGACCCGGCAGTATGTACAAAAGCCCTGCGATCATGAAAAATCAGGCTCTTAGCATTAAGAACGGATTGATTATTCCTAATCAGGCTACATGCGAAAAATGTCACAACAAGGAAAATCCTTTTTACAAGCCGTTTAACTTTGCAACCGAATATCCAAAAGTATCTCATCCTAACCCAACACTCTAGTCTGTACCGACTACTTGTAAGGATTGAATTTACAACTCCTTTATTGCGTTTGCAATAAAGGAGTTTTTTTTTGCCAACACAAGGACGCCAAGCCATGTGCCGCAAAAACTTATGAAATTAGCAAAGCTTGTATTTGGGAGATGCTTATATTTTTGACTTCGATAAACCATCAGTCATTTGAACTGAAAGCAAATATACCTAAGCCGGATAGTCCTTTCGTGAAAAGTCAGTTAAAATTCCCGACTCGTTTAACTATTTATGTGTATTTTTGTTAAATCATTTTGCAAACCAATAAAATCCAAAAAAAGATGAAGTCAATATTGTCGGTTGTTTTATTTTTCCTCGCACTGAGCGCTTGCCAGTCAAATCAGAGTTCCAAACCCATGAGCCAAACGGAATCCTCGATACATGAAGTTGTGATTAAAGAAGTAATACAGGTTAGCGGATACACCTATCTTTTTGTTCAGGAGAAAAGAATGGAACGCTGGCTTGCAACCCCGCCTATACAGGCTAAGGAAGGAGAAACATATTACTATGAAGGGGGATTTGAAATGGTGAATTTTAAAAGCAAGGAGCTTGACCGAACCTTCGAAAGCATAATCTTTCTTGAAGGAATAAGCACTTCCCCAACCTTGGCAGATGGAAGCGAAACTTTGGTCTCACCCGGCGCAACTACAATTAAAGAAGGAAAAAAAGAAATACAAATCACCCCTGCTGAAGGATGCATAACGATATCCGAACTTTTTTCCAACAAGGAGTCCTATGAGGGAAAAATGGTTAAAATAAAAGCTGAAGTCACCAAGTTTTCTCCTGAGATTATGGAAACAAACTGGATCCACCTTCAGGATGGTACTGATTTCGAAGGCGATTTTGACCTGACGGTCACCTCCCCCGAAATAGTAGCTGTTGGTAATGTTGTAATTTTTGAAGGGAAAATAACTCTCGACAAAGACCTCGGCTTTGGATATTTTTTCCCTGTACTTATGGAAAATGCAAGTCTTGTAAAGTAGTTTCCGTTAATACATAGTAGGAGGCAACGGTGCGCTTTCGGGTCCCGTTGCCTTTTCTTTCTCCGTAACTTCCTCATAACCTTCATTATTTATTCTTATCCTTTCGCTTTTAGTCTTACTTTATTCTGAATATAAATAGATATTGATTTCAGATACAAATGGTGAAATACATTTGAAAACCCGTTTTTTTGGAGTAAAATTCCAAACTATTTCAAATTGCTCAGATCTAACCATTTATTCTATTCAAAATGAAACTCCCTCAATTTGTTTATAATTGGACTTCTATTCTGGGCAGTGTGCTTGCTTTAATCAGCCTGGGATTGATCATTTTCACCTTTATTCTCTCCGCCTTTTTTGATTTAGGCAGTTCGTATATTGGTCTTTTTATCTACATTATCTTCCCAATGCTGCTGGTTTTCGGACTGATTCTGATCCCTGTCGGGATTTTCATAACCCGCAAAAAGCTTAAAAAGGGAGTAGCAGAGACAGAGTTTCGCTGGCCTCGCATCGACCTTAATGATCACAAATACAGGAATGCTTTTGTGATGTTTGTGTCCATAACCTTCGTATTTATATTCTTGTCCGCAATCGGCACCTATGAGGCATTCCATTATTCCGAATCGGTGGAGTTCTGCGGCACTTTATGCCATAAGGTAATGGAGCCTGAATACGTGGCCTACCAAAACTCGCCCCACGCACGGGTAGCATGTGTTGAGTGCCATGTCGGGCCCGGTGCCGACTGGTTTATCCGTTCAAAACTTTCGGGACTTTACCAGGTTATTTCCGTTACCTTCGGATTGTACCCGCGGCCCATTCCTACGCCCATTGAAAGCCTGAGACCTGCTCGCGAAACCTGTGAAAAGTGCCATTGGCCGGAGAAGTTTTACGCTCAGAAAAGCAGGCTCGAGAAACATTACCTTACCGACGAGAACAGCACAGGCTGGGATATTAATCTGAATATGAAAGTCGGATCGTCGCACAGTGCTCTTGGCCTTATTGAAGGTATCCACTGGCATATCAACCCTGACATCAAAATTGAGTATATATCGGGCGAAGATGAAGACCAGGCGATTAATTGGGTAAGAACAACAAACCTCAAAACCGGTGAAGCAACCGTCTTTGAAGATCAATATAATCCTCTTGCTCCTTCAACAATCGACTCCCTGCAAAAACGGGTTATGGACTGCATGGACTGTCACAACCGCCCCTCCCACCGTTATGCCTCTGCTCCTAGTTTTATAGATAATGCTATAACAGCCGGGCTCATTCCGCTCAATATCCCCTGGATAAAACTGGCTTGCATTGAGGCAACACGGTTTGAAACAAGCACAAATGACTCCGCACGGATCCTGATCAGCCAGAAAATGATGGAGTATTACGAAACAAATTCCCCTGAGGTGATCGTCTCCAACCCTGAAGGTTTGAAAACAGCAATTGCCGGACTCCAGAAGGCTTATTCGCAGAACGTGTTCCCGTATATGAAAGTCAGTTCCTCGGTTTACCCCGACCATATCGGCCACAAGGAAAC
>JAIFNN010000250.1 GCA_020047715.1 Bacteroidota bacterium
AAATATAAAAAGTTTTTTTGGAGTTGACATGTAAATTTTTATATATTTACATAGTTGCCATACAAATTCAAAATGACACATAAAATACTGTTTCTTATCATTGTCCTTGCAGGAATGCTATCCATTATTCCCCAATCGTGCGAGAATAATAATGAACTTGAACTTTATGGAATTCAGGGCTGTGACACTGTCGATATAACTTGGGATTCGAAAATTGAAGATATCCTTGAACGAAATTGTGTAGAGTGTCATAATAAAGATTTAAATTACAACGGAGTCAGACATGACAGCTACGCGGAAGAGCTAATCCTTGTTAATGACGGGAGGCTGAGAGGAGTTATCAATCACAAATCCGGCTTTGCTAAGATGCCAAAAGACCGCGGGATGCTGCCTGCCTGCGAGTTAAAACAGATTAATACCTGGCTTGACAATGGTGCACCTGAAAAATGATTCTTATGATAAAGTATCTTTTCCTGATCGGCTTACTGTTTCTCTCTACAAATTTTTTCGTGCATTCTCAGGATCTGGATGCAATTTTGAACGAAATATCTCATGACAGTACTCCCACCTATGCACTGGGAACTTTCAAAGGGACGACCATCATCAATGGTCAGTCTGTTGAAGTTCCCGGGGCATCCGATCTGCATTTTGTGATTTCACACCGCTTTGGAGCGGTAAACCAAGGTATCTATGATTTCTTCGGAATTGATCAGGCAACCACTCGCTTTGGTTTTGAATACGGCATCAAAGACGTCGCTTCCCTGTCTATCGGACGCAATGGCTATGAAAAAACCTACGACGGAGGAATCAAGATCAAGGTTTTACGTCAGCAAACCGGAATTAAAAACATCCCAATAAGTGTTTCTGTATTTGCCGGAACATTTGTCAACACCCTGAAATGGTCGATACCAGATAGGGACAACCTCTTTTCCTCCAGATTATCCTACGCGAGCCAGATTTTAATAGCAAGGAGATTCAACCAGAAATTGTCACTTCAGCTCAGCCCCACCTATGTTCATAAAAATCTTGTTCCCCTTCCACGAGACCAGAACAATATCTTCGCCCTGGGATTTGGAGGCCGCTATAAGCTAAGCCGCAAAGTATCGGTAAATGGGGAGTATTTCTACCTTCTTCCCGGTGAAACTGCTGATAATTCAATAAATTCTCTTTCGGTGGGATTTGATATCGAAACAGGAGGGCATGTTTTTCAGATTCAGTTCACCAATTCGCAGGCTATGTTTGCAAGGGGATTTGTAAGCGAGACGCAAGGGGAATGGCTTGATGGAGATATCTATTTTGGGTTTAATTTATACAGGGTTTTTCCCGAAAACAAAAAAAGAAAAAATATCTACTGAAATGCAGAAACCATTGTTCAGTCAAATTATTGTAATTATTATCATTTCAGGAATTGTTCTGTTGGGGTCGTTTCAGGGCAGCCCAGTTGTTTTCACTTGTAAAGACGGCCAGGTTAGTTTTTTGTCCGATGCGCCGCTTGAAATGATCAAAGCCTCTTCGAAGAACCTTTCCGGGGCAATTAATATTTCCGACCGATCCTTTTCATTTCTTGTTCCCACAAAGACATTCGAGGGATTTAACAGCAGCTTGCAAAGAACTCATTTCAATGAGGATTATATGGAAAGCGACATTTATCCCAACACCACTTTCAAAGGCAAGATAATAGAGGAAGTAGACTTATCCCAGCCGGGAACCTATCAAATCAGAGCAAAGGGGAAAATGAATATTCATGGATTGGAAAACGACCGCATCATCAAATGCAATTTGGTTGTTGGGGATAAGAAGATAACCGTAAAAGCCACCTTTACTGTCTTCATTGAAGACCATGCTATCAGCATCCCATCCATTGTAAACCAGAAAATTGCTGAGGAGATAAAACTCGATGTCAGCCTGATACTATTACCCTCGCAATAAGGATATGAAGCTACTCAAAATCCCAATATTACTTTTCACACTACTTTTTGCAGGTTCAGCAATCTTTGCACAAACTCCCTTTTTAAGGCCACACCTTCTGTTTCGAGGGAAAGAAGAATATAACGTTAAGGTTATTTATCAGGACGAAAAAGCCTGGATGTGGTTTGGCACAGACCGTGGCTTATTCCGGTTCGATGGAATCAACTATACTCTTTTCACTACTTCAGAAGGATTGGCAGAAGACAAAATTACTGCTATAAACATAGGTTTGAATGGAAATCTTTGGGTTGGCCATAAAAATGGGGAAATCAGTCTTTACGATGGTCATACATTTCAGACCTTCATCCCGGAAGAAGGTCTTGGTAAGGTTGAAATATCAAGTATTTCTAACGATAACAGTGGCAATGTATGGTATTCCACTTTGGGAGAGGGTGTTTATAAATTTGATGGTCGATACCTCACTAATGTTAATGTTGACGATGGACTTTCGGATGATAATGTTTACGACATAGAGATTAATCCCGATGGTGTTTTATGGTTTGCAACGGACTATGGCATCACACGTTTTTCAGATGAGAGCTGTGAAGTAATTTCCATGAAGGATGGGCTTAACGACAACATAGTGAGGGTTTTGAAAACATCCAAGGATGGACGGCTTTGGATTGGCACGGAAGAGCAAGGGATTAGTATTTATGATCCCGTCAGAAAATCCATCACTGCGATTGATGGATGGGAGTATGGCGCAATAACCGGCTTTACAATGAGTCTGGAGGATGAGATTTGGGTTGGTACGGAAAGAGAAGGCATAATTCAATTAAAGCTCAACGGCCAAGAAGCTCCTGCATACAAGAAGATTACAGTAAACCAGGGATTGATTTCTAACCGGATCAGTGCAATATTTAAAGATCAGGAAGAGAACATTTGGATCGGTGGCCGGCAAGGAGTTGTACAGGCTCTCCCATCGGTTTTCGAGTTTTTAAACAAAACCAATGGAACTCCATTTGAAATGGTTTACAGCCTTGTGAAAGACAGACAGAAGAATTTGTGGGTTTGCAGCGAAACTGGCTTGTACCGGGGCGTCCCAAATAGTATTGGTCAATATGAATGGGGTAATCTCAGTGAAAAAATGAATTTAGGAAAGGTGAATTTCATATCTCTGTATATTGATATTGAGGGTCAAATATGGGCAGGCACCTATGGTCAAGGTGCATTTCGAATTAGTCCATTGAGCCTTCGTTACGAGCGACTTACCGTTAAGCAGGGACTTGGCGATAACAATGTGATTTCTATCTCAGGCAATGGAGATATTATATGGCTTTCGACATTGGGTGGAGGAATTTCCTGCTATGATTTAGCACAATCCTCGATAATGAATTTTAAAGACCCTGAATTGAAGGACTCGTATATCTACGCGGCAAAAACCGACAAATCCGACAGAACATGGATTGCAGGATCCCTCAGGGTGCCTTCTTATATCTATCAAGACAGTTTGTACCGAATCGGCATCGGGGGTCAACGTCCTTCCCAGTTATTCAGTATTGCTATTGATTCTTCAGACAATGTATGGTTTAATACAGGTGATAATGGAATTTTAAGAGTTACCGGAGATAGTATCCTGACGCTGGGGGAAACCGAAGGAATCGGGTTCGATCAGATTCAATCGATTGTTTTTGATAAGCTGAATAATCTTCTAGTTATTTCAAATAAAGGCATACTGTTTTACAATCCTGTAAATGGAGAAATACTTGAATTTGGCGAAAACTCAGGTCTGGCGTATCGATATCCGATATTGAACTCCACTTTTACTGATGATGAAGGACAGGTATGGATAGGAACTGAAACCGGCATAATCAAATACGACCCAGAATACCTGAAATATATTAATCAAACCCCAATTGTTTTTCTTTCTGTCAGGAACCTTTTTTACAGTCCGATTAATCCCGAACAAAAGAAATTCAGGTATAATCAAAACAATTTTACCTTTGGGTACACCGGCATTTGGTTCAGAAACCCTGAGGGTCTGAATTACCGATACATGCTCGATGGCTTTGATTTAAAGTGGAACTATTCCAATCGAAATCAAAACCTCACCTATTCTCAACTGCCGGCTGGTAATTACACCTTCAAGGTTGAAGTAAGCTTGGATGAGAAAAACTGGTACAGTTCTGTTGGTTCTCAATACACGTTCAGCGTGCACCCCCCCTTTTGGCAGCGCTGGTGGTTTATTTCGGTTATTGTGCTGCTCATGATTTCAGGCCTTTATTTATATATTAACCTGCGCTTGGCCAACCTTGAAAAAGCCAAGAAAGAATTGGAAGAAGAAGTTCATAAACGAACTGAAGAGATTAGAAACCAAAATGAAGAACTAGAGACACAAAAAGAGGAAATTGCAGCCCAGCGCGATCATGCAGAGGAACAGAGAGATCATATTGAAACGCAGAACGAGGAGATACAAGCTAGCATTCGCTATGCCCATCGCATACAGACTGCTGCACTCCCACCAAAAAACCAGCTTGATTTGATTTTGAAAGATTATTTTGTGTTGAACAAGCCCAGGGATATTGTTAGTGGCGATTTTTTCTGGGTTGCCCAAAACGACTCGCATTACTTTTTCTCAGTTGGCGACTGCACCGGACACGGGGTTCCCGGCGCGTTTATGAGCATGCTGGGATTAAGCGCACTTACAGATATTGTGAAATCCCTTCAAATTTGCAAAGCTTCTACAATAATGAACCTGCTGAGAGAGAGGATTCAGGAATCCCTTCATCAGGTTGGGGAGAATGAAATGGCATCGAATGACGGAATGGACATTTCCCTTTGTATATATGACCCGCAGACCAGGAAACTCCAGTTCTCTGCCGCGCACAACCCTTTGTATATTATAAGAAATGGGGAAGTGGAAATAATCCCTGCCGATAAAATGGAAATAGGAAGCTATCTGGTGGAAAAAAGGGAATTTACCAACCATGAAATCCAATGTGAACCAGGCGATTTGCTATATCTCTTTTCAGATGGATTCCCGGATCAATTTGGAGGTCCTAACGGTAAAAAATACAAATACCTGCAGTTCAGGGAATTTCTTGTGTCAATCCACAACGAACCCATGGTCAGGCAAAAATGGCTTCTGGACGAAGAAATCGAATCGTGGAAGGGATCGTTTCCTCAGGTCGATGACATCATGGTTATGGGAATAA
>JAIFNN010000118.1 GCA_020047715.1 Bacteroidota bacterium
ATGGAATCATGATGCAGTATATAACAGAGCAGAACATCACTGCTGCCAATGAAGCCTGGGAGTTTTACCAAACCGACCCTGAATTGGTGCCTGACGAAATGGAGTGGAGGACTGTAATTGCCTTTCCTTTGAAATAAAATAATCCACTGCCCCGGATAGGTCCGGGGCAGTGGATTTCATTTATTTGACAAAATTCAATACTACTGGTTTTCCTTTGCCTTCAAGCAGAATAAGGTAATAGCCCCCTGGCAGTGAAGCCACATCTGCTTCTGCTTTACTTCCTGTTATCATCCTTCCGGAAAGCTTCATTCCATCGGCGGAATAAACCGTGTATTTTGTGAAGCTGTTTTCGGGGAATTCCAAATATACCTTATCCGTTGCGGGACTTGGGTAGAGCTTGACGTTTTCTCTTTGAGAATTTGCAACTCCAACGTTAGAATTTACCTCCATACTGAGAACGCGTGTGATCGTGTTTTTACCTTCTGGCCCTGCGTCCAATACTGTTATTGTTATTTCTACAGAACCTTTCAGAACCGGTATAAATGATATTTCTCCGGTTGAGGAAGGGGATGTGTAGTTTACTGCAAGGTTTTCAAGTACTCCGGACGGCTCACTTGATGTTATTACAGCAGAAACGCTTAGTCCCTGTCCACCATCACCTCCATCGGTAATGCCGGTAAGGTTTATGCTGGCTGTGCCATCTTCTACCCGGAAAATCAAATCCTCTGTTATCTGGTCAAGAGTTGGTGGATTATAATCCCTAACAATAATATTAAACTTCTCAAGGGTGACCATACCATTTGCTGTAAGGCTGAGTGTAACCTCGGTAGCACCTGCCTGAGAAGGGGTGAAGCTGAATGTTCCGCTCTCACCCGGAGAAGTGTATACCAGGCTAACTCCCGTTACAACTGAATTATCCGAAAGGCTATAATCCAAACTCAAGGGATATTGGTTTACATCATAACCGTCGGTGATGTCGCTAAGGTTAAGAATAACCTGGCCTGCATCAATTAACACCAGCTGATCGGGAACAGGGGAGAGGGATGGCTCACCTTCAACTCCCGAAACGAGGCTTACCACTGATTTCGGACCCAGAAGAAGTTTATCCCCCTTTACAAAAGAGTTATCCCTAAACCTTTCCACGTTTTCAGAACAACGGTAAACGGTATATTTCAACGGCATGTCTTCCTGACCTATCGATACTGTAAGGGGCTCAATTCCTTTATTCATAAGTATCATAACGGTTTTGCCTCCATGTTCGGTATCATTCACCCAGCTTGTCATCAGCACATCGTTATTTCCCGATGCACTTGTGATCCTTCTGGCTCCAGGACGAATGAAGGAAAACATGCTTTGTGCCCACAATTTTTGAGTAGGTTTGCCTTTATCAATGAAATGACCGTCCCATGCCCATTCGGTCCATAATCCTACATTTCCTGATTCGAAGGCGGTGAGAATATTTGCTGCATTGTTAAATGCATCGTTCCATACCGAGAATGCAGGTTCTGTTTCTGTCATCCAGAGTTCGCGGTTTTTCCCATTGGCATTGATGGCAGTGAAAACCGAAGCCCAACCATCGGATCCGGGAGGAACACCCGGCTGAATACCATCGCTGGCATAGCCATGAACGGCAAAAATGTCGGAGTATTTTTGTGTTTCAGGTGTCTCGTCAAAGGCTTCAAGGTAAGAAGCATGGTTATAAACCGGACCATCACTCATTCTTCCCCCCACCTGTTCAGCACCGTAAAGGCGGGTGGTAATTCCTTCTTCTTCAAAGCGTTTCCCTACCCTGACAATCATGTCTGCGAATTTTTCGGGACTTAAAACAGCCGAAGCATAGGGCTCGCAGAAAGCTGGTTCGTTTTGAATACCCACTCCTGCAAGCTCAATTCCTGCCTCCTGTTTAAACATCTTCACTGCTGCAAGCACATCCTCAGCATATTCGTCGTACATATCCGTAAGCACCTTGTTGATTGTTGATTCCCATGGTGGTGCAGCAGCCATCTGGTAATTGGTGCTGAGGTTTTCTTTCATCCATGCCGGTGGCGACCATAAGGTAAGAAGAAAGGTCTCGACTCCCCGTGCTTTCAGGTTTTTCAAATAATCCCAGTCAAAAGCATCGTAGTTAAGCTTACTCATGTCGAGCACACGAGGATCTTCATTGTCGTTCAGGATCTCTATCTGATTGTGATCGAAAATTCCAAAGCGTATTGCCGATGCCCCGTATTCATTGGTATAGAGATCGAGTAAGCTGGATGATGGAGCCATTCCGCCCAGACCACGGTAAATCTGGTGCTTTTCCAATGGATTTGTGGTAAGGTAGGTAACCTGCACAGTCGTTGAATCGACCACCGAGATAGGAATATTGATTACTGTGGGAACTGGAATTTTCCCACCAATTGCATCGCCGCTCACTGAAACCTGAATAGTGTTGTTCCCGCTTAAAGAGGGAGAAAAAGAAACGATGGCTTCTCCATTGTTTACAGGGGATACCGTAAGACCGGGAAGGATTTCGGTGGAACTGACTTGAAGGTTTGCCCGCTTATCTTTACCTCTTGAAATACCTGTGAGGTTAATGGTTTTCAGTTCTGATCCCCTGTAAAAGCTCTGCTGTCCAACCGGGTTGATGGTGCAATAATAGGTAGGGGTGATTCCCGATAGTTCACCAATCCGGATGTCTTTAAATTGCACGTTTCCTGTCCAGTTTGTAAATGGCCAGCCGTAATTCGGATGATAATTGAATAAAACTCTTGTAATGCGTTTTGCGTTCACCAGCTGGCCTTTGCTGTTAAGCATTCCTTCCGGGTCGCTGAAGTCGAACTCGAGCTTAGTCCAGGTGTTTGCTGTCAGTGCATACTCAAGGTGGTGATCTTCGTTATTCCGGATGCTGTCGTCCCAGAAATAAATATGCACACGTATGGCCTGATCTGATTTTACCCACATCGACATCAGCGGGAAATCGGTGAGGTCCATATCGGGAGTGTAGTACCAGGAGCCCGTCCATGTGCCTTTTCCGGTACAATTGAGTTGGAACACATCTTCATCTCCATCCTTTACAAACGATGCCTGCTGTGAAACGCCCAATCCCTCTACATGCCAATAGTCGCGCATTCCTGCCTGCGGGGCGTCGAAAGCGTCGGGGGTTTCTCCATTGAAGGGGATGATGTACCCTTTAAGAGGAGAATTGTAAGTCTCTATTTCGAATGTGCTTACAAGATGCTGGTTGCCGTTATTGCCTGGAGCACCTCCATCGTCGGTAAGGGTCAGGCTGATTGTTACGGTGCCCGACATCCCGCTTACAGGGGTATATCTGAGTTCAGCGGTTTTGCCACCCGTGTAGGTAATAAGCGGGTCAGGGATAATGGTGGGATCGGAGCTGCTTGCAGTAAGCTGCAGATTCTGGGTGTCATTATCGCCGTCACTTATTCCAGTAAGTTGTATGATTTGTTCACCGGCATCGTTCAACACCTCGATACCCGGTATGAAAGCGAGGGTTGGAGGTTGGTTCCAGGCTTCAAGTACCTCTACCGAAAAGTTCCGGGTAATAGAGTGATCCCCACCTGACTGGTCATCGGCTGTAACACTTATATGTGCTGTTCCGGCAGTAAGAGGGGTAAAAGCAAGGCTGGCATACCGGCTGCTCTGATCGTAGGTAACAACTGGCTCTCCGGTAATAAGGGTATTGTCGGAAACAACTGTGAATATAAGGTCCTGCTCAACTGAGCCATTGCCATCGCTGATTCCTGAAAGGTTTAATAACCGGGCATTTCCAACGGATGCCTGCAGGTTTGGGATCTCATCCAAAGAAGGAGCTTTGTTCCCTTCCACATCAAGGCGAAATTGGACAGTATTGTTGGTGAAGCCTGCTTCTCCAATTGCAGTAAGACCAGCTATAAGGGACGCATCGGCACCGGCTTTGCAGTCGAAATGCAGCCATGTGCTACCCTGCGACGATACCGGTTCGATAGTTATATTTTCCAGCAGCGCATCGGCACCCGTTAGTTCGAGGGAAGTTGCGTTTTTTATTCCCCTTACAAAAACCTTATGTCCGGTTGTTCCCTGATAGAAGTTCATGTCGGAAAGGGCGGCAATACCTGCGTATTTTACTGCGGCAGAACCCGCAGTGATATCCTCAAAATAAACGGTTCCTTCCCAGCTTAAAGCTGCTCCGTTAAAAGCAAAGCCGATGGCATTCACAGCACTCAGCACTTTGTTTTCGGTGTCGAGACCGCTGAAGTCGCATGAAACCAGGGTGAAATCCCCTGAAACCATTACCGGTTGTGTAACAAGAATATTACCGGCAGCGGAGAACAGGTAAACCGAAAGCATAAAAGGCTGGTCGGTTTTAAGTGACAGGTTTACCACGGGGTTTTCCCGGAAATCCTGCACAGGGATGTTGACACCGAAACTTGCCCACATAGAATATTTGCGGGTAACAATTTTGAGCATCCCTTCGTTTTGCGAAAGGCTGTACTGATCGTTCTGATACCAGCCCGTTCCGGGGGAAGGGGAGGTGAAGCTATCCGTCCACGTTCCCTGGGCAAAAATGCTTTGAGAAAGGAAAGAAAGCAAAATGATAACTAAAGTGGTAAAATTGTTTTTCATTCGAAAATAGTTTATTTAATTAATTGGTCTCATGGAACTTCCATGCGACTAGCTTATTGAATTATGCGTAATTTTCTTGTTCTTTTGTGCCTCCTCCATCCGAATTATTAATAATGGCATGGAAGTTTCATATGTATATGGTTTATTAATTAAGGCCACAAGGCTTGTCATTCTTTAAGAAATTATTCTGTTTGCGATTGAAAAACAGGTGCGTTACATATTGATATGTCATGAGCAGTGTTAGGTAAAATAACGAGAAAGGGAAGAATTTAAGGTCTGCTATTTTGATAAATGGGTTTGTTTGTGGAATTTAGTTTTGGTAAACTCTTTCCGGATTTCTGATTCCCCTGACAGTCACAAAAACTTGTATATCAAAAGCTGCTCTTTATACTTAAAATACCTTATCTTTGTGGCGTACTAGTCGGGGCTGAATTGGATTTGACAGCAGGCTAAATTGGTACGCAAGCATGCCGGGTCTTGAGGGGACGCCCGTAAACTGAAACCTCAAACAAT
>JAIFNN010000140.1 GCA_020047715.1 Bacteroidota bacterium
AATAAGACCGTTTAACAAACGGTCTTATTCTTAATTTGAATATCCAAGTATTGTGAATCTTTGAAATTTACATAAATTTTCTTTTAAATTTATTCAATTATTTTATCATCCCAGGAAATTTTCAGAAGGGTCGATAATAGAATGAGATTGATGATTAATATTTACCTATATGAGAATTGCAAAATTTTTACTCCTGATTATTTTTCTTGGGTTATATAGTTTTTCAGATCAAGAAGATGAAGTCGTAATTGAGATCTACCAGGGAGAGTATTGGTGGGGAGGTTTAAGTTCCAAAGGACATGAGACACCCTATGATGCCAGTACAAACATAAAATACAACTTGTGGGGCGATAACTTCGGTAATCAGGCCCAGCCATTATTGTTATCAAGCAAAGGACGATTTGTTTGGTGTGAAGAGCCTATGGAATACAGTTTCGAAAATGGAAAAATTGTTGTTACATCTCCAAACGGCGAAATAATAACCGGCAAACAAGGAAATAATATTAAAGATGTATATCAGTATGTGAGCAAAAAGTATTTTCCGTCGAATGGAAAAATTCCGGAGGAAATGCTTTTTACCCGTCCACAATATAATACATGGATTGAACTCATGTATGATCAGAATGAGGAAGCTATTCTGAAATACGCCAGAGATATTATCGATAAAGGCTATCCTCCCGGAGTATTGATGATAGACGATAACTGGCAGTTGGATTATGGTGTTTGGGAGTTTTCCCCTCAGCGGTTTAATGATCCCAAGGGAATGGTTGAGGAATTGCATGGAATGGGATTTCAGGTCATGCTCTGGATTTGTCCCTTCGTGAGTCCTGACTCAGAGGTCTTCAGGCATCTTGCGGAAAGAGGGATGCTACTTCTTGATGAAGACAGAAAAAATGGTGATTCCTGGGAAAATACCCAACAGGAAACGGCCATTATCCGATGGTGGAACGGGTCAAGCGCCTGCCTTGATTTGAGCAATTCTGAGACTAAGGAATGGTTTAAATCCAGATTGGATTACCTGGTAAATGAATATGGAGTTGATGGGTTCAAATTTGACGCCGGAGACTCTGATTTTTATAATGAAAATATTCTGTCACGTAAGATGGGTACACCTAATGACCAAACCGGTTACTTTGCCGAACTTGGTCTCGATTATCCCCTCAATGAGTACAGGGCATCATGGAAAATGGCAGGCTTACCGCTGGTTCAACGATTAAGGGATAAAAGTCATAGCTGGGAAGATTTGCAAAAGTTAATACCCGACCAGATGTCTCAAAGTATTATGGGATATGCTTACACCTGTCCTGATATGATTGGTGGCGGAGAGTTTAAGTCATTTCTTAATGCCTCAACTATTGATGAGGAACTTGTTGTTCGATCGGCTCAGGTTCATGCCCTGATGCCCATGATGCAGTTTTCGGTTGCACCCTGGAGAGTGTTGTCGGATGAGAATCAGAAAATCTGCCTGAATATGGCTAATCTTCATAAGAATATGGGGAACGTTATTCTTGCTTTGGCAAAAGAATCCGCTGTAACAGGAAATCCTATCGTTCAACCCATGGCACTTGCTTTTCCCGAGAATGCATATGAAATGATTAAGGACCAGTTCATGCTCGGTGATGATATTCTGGTTGCTCCAGTTATCGAGAAGGGAAAAAGAAGCCGGAAACTTGTGTTGCCTGAAGGTAAGTGGGTAAGCGAAGAAGGTGATATTATTAAAGGGGGAAAAACCATCACTATAGATGTGCCCTTGGATCGATTGCCCTATTTCACAAGGGTGAAAAAATAATACTTTGATTGAGAAATTAGTGATATTGAAAATAATAACATGAGATTTCAATGCGTATGAACCGTGATATAATGAATTTCTGTGCAAAACGGATAATCGCTCTCTTTGCTTTGTTTATTGCCCTCTCTGGTTGCCAGGACGATAAGTATATTGATAAGTATGAACGACCTGCCTGGCTTGCCGGAAAAGTCTACAGCCAGGTTAAGGAACAACCTGAATTGACAATTTTTGCTAAAGGACTGGAATTGACCGGATTCGATACTATTATAGATATTTCCGGTAGTTATACCGTGTTCGGACCCACCGACGAGGCATTTGTTAAATGGCTTGCGGAAAATCAATTCAGTTCAGTTGAAAGCGTTCCTAAAGAACAGCTGGAAAAACTAATCAGTTATCATATTGTACAAAATCCCTGGTCGAAGATTCAGCTGAAAACTGTAGACGTCTATGGTTGGATTGATACACTTGACGAAAGCAATAACAAACCTCGGGGCTTCAAGCGAGAAACAATTTTTATTAATGAGGAACGGTTTTATCCTGTTAAATCTGTTGAAAAGGAATTTATTATTGTAAAGGAGCAGGAATCGGATCTTCTTCGTAAAGCAATCCTCGATTCGAGGAAATATGCACCCTTCTTTTACAAAGATTACTTTCAAATTTACAATTTGTCTTTTAACGATTATGAGTTCTACTTTGATCGTCCTTTTGAGGGTGGCGATGCATTATATTTTGTAAATGCAAAAATCACCAGCAATGAAATAAAAGCAGAGAATGGTTTTGTTTATTTAATAGACAGGGTTGTTGATCCTCTCCTGAATGCCTATCAAATTCTGGAAGACAAAAATAACAATTTTGAATATTCAAAGTTTTTGGACTTAGTAAATCTTTTTCCTCTTTTTGAATATAACGACCAGAAAACTAAAGAACAACCGGGTGCGAAACTAGGATTGGAAGTGGATTCTCTGTTTGATTTGACCTATCCGGATCTTGCCTTTGACATAAACAATGAGAAAACACAGCCTCCTTCAGGCTCATTTGGTTTGCCCGAAAATGTTACAATCAGATATCATCATGGGATGATGGCACCAACTAACGAGGCTTTTGATCTTCTTATTAACAATTATATTAATGTTCCCGGAGGATGGGGCAGCCTGGAAAGGACTCCAAAAAGTATTAAAAGGATAATTGCAAATGCTCACATGTCGGTTAATCCCGTATATTCAACCGATATGATAAATGGCTTCTACAATGGGGAAAACGACATAATCAAAATAAATACCGAAGAAATTGTACAAAAAGAATATGGCAGCAATTGCACATTCATTGGATTAAGCAACCCAATTGTTCCAAATGCATTTAGCGGTGTTACGGGCCCGGTATATCTACAACCTGGTTTTTCCAACACTATGTATGCAATCGAGGCATGCGGACTTTTACCTGCACTAAAGCGTAGTAATAAGAATTATACATTGTTCGTGGAGGCGGATGTTAACCTCAAGGAAGATTCATCACTAATGTATAATCCGGTTAAGGAAGAATTCTTTCTGTTCAGAATACAGGAATTTGGAAGTGCACAAAGGTACACGCTGAAAAAGAATGATTTGAGAACACTACTGCTCAATCATGTAGCTGTTGATTTCCCCCGTGGTGTTGCTAGAAAAGAGTTTGTCCCTAACCTGGCAGGAAACTATATTGTTTTCAATAATGAGACAGGAGAAGTGTCTGGCACCGATGTAACAACAAAAGGGTTTCTGGGATTAATACCTGCCCCAAACTATCCCCTAAAAATTTCTAACGGAACAATTAATGGAGAAACCTACCAAATAGAGAACTGGTTCAGCTTCAAAGCGGCAGACCTTTATGCAACCATACAATCTTCCTATCCCAGCTTTTACAATCTGATGAAAAAGGCAGGTTTAGTCCTGGAACGAGAATACAGGTTTAGCTTTATTTCAAATAATGAATTTTATACGGTGTTTATTCCATCCGATGCTGCTCTGATTGCCGCAAATGTAAACTCTATGAGCACTAAGGATTTAAAAGATCTGATTCTGCTGCATTTCATACAGGGCCACATTATTTTCACGGATGGGAACAAGGCTCCGGGTTATTATGAAACATTGATGAATAAACCTTCAAATTCTCAAATTTCTTCTGCTTTTACGAAAGTTTATATTCAGCCGGGAACAGACATAATTTCAATTAAAGGAAAAGATGGTTCTGCTTTTACCGATATCATTGAATCAGCGCGTACAAATAAATTAACCGGAATTGTTGTATCTACGGGTAATGAAATCCCGGTTTATACCAATATGTTCAATAATGCAGTAATTCATGAAGTTGACCATGTGTTGCTTTATAATGATCTCGATACCGAATAGGTTATCAAGTTAATTGTCTTCTAAAAGATTCAGATTGAAATGAAAAATATGAAAGCCACAATAATTTTTTTGATAGCTTTTTTCGTGTTGTTACGAGTAAACGCTCAGGAAAACTCAATTATAAAGGGAAGAATTATTGACAAGACGAATAAAGATGTCGTGATCGGAGCCAATGTTGTGGAATATGATGCAGAAAACCGGATTATAAATGGAACCATAACCAATGTTAACGGTGATTTTGTTTTAAGATTAAAAAAATCTTCAAATAAAGTAAAAGTTAGTGTAATTGGTTATAAATCCTCAGATCTGACTGTTGACTTTTCCAAAGCCATTGTGCTGGAGCTTGAACCCTCTAGCTTAGACATCAGCGAAGTTACCATTACAGCTCAGGGAAAATCCCAGAATAGCTTAACCAACATACAAGATCGCGATAAAGCTACTGCCTCTGTGAAAATCGATTTCTCTGAGTTACAGGATGGCGGAGTTTTATCCGCTACCGATGCACTGCAGGGAAAGGTAAGCGGACTTGATATTATCAGCGCATCCGGAGATCCGGGGTCAGGTTCACAATTGGTTATAAGGGGATTAAGTTCCATTGGTAACAACAAGCCTTTAATAGTAATTGACGGGATTCCCCAGTTCAGGGTGGGAGAGAGTTTTGACCTGAATTCAGCCGATACGGAAGATATCAGTAATCTCATCAATATTGCAGTGCAGGATATTAAATCAATTGAAATTTTTAAGGATGCGGCCTCAGCTGCTATTTATGGTTCCAGAGGAGCCGATGGGGTACTCCTCATTGAAACCAAGAAGGGAGTAAGGGGTAAGGTAAAGTTTGATTATCAATACAAAAACAGTTTAAACATACAACCTCCGGCAATTCCCATGTTAAACGGTGATGAATATATAATGCTTCAGTTGGAGGAGTGGCATAACAATAGCGCCGTTTATGAGATTCCAAAGGAAATTGCATACGATAGGAATTATGATAATTTTTTTAACTATTCGGCAAACACAGATTGGCTTGCTGAGATAACTAAAAATGGCGTTACTCAGGACCATTATTTAAGTGTGCAAGGGGGGGGTGAGAAAACCCGTTTCTTTACCTCTCTGGGTTATTTGGATGAAGGAGGGACTACTATCAATACCCGCTCCCGAAGATTTTCCTCCCGTACAAATCTTGAATATTTTCTATCAAGGAATCTTTTATTCCAGATAAAGTTCAATTATACCAATAGCAATACTGAAGGAAATATTAAACTCGAAGGAAAAAACGTACGGGAAATGTCATACATCAAGGCTCCCAATATGAGTATTTGGGAATTTGATGAATTTGGAAACCGAACGGGTGAATATTTTAATCCTATAACCAGTTATCAGGGAAGCGGACTTTCCTATTACAATCCTGTTGCTGTTGCTTCACTTGGAAATAATGACAAAAAAAGCAATGAACTTGAAAATTCTTATGTGATACAGTATAGGATCTCGGATTGGTTGACTTTTAGGGAAACAGCTACCTTTCAGTTCAGTGGATCAAAATCAAAAAGCTTTATTCCCTACAATGCCATTGGTGCAGACTGGCTTCAGAGTAATATTAACAGGGCTGCTGAGGGCAATGACCAAAGCAATACCATACGTACAGAAACCCAAATTGCTTTTGATGTGCCTTTTAAAAATGAAAACCACGTCTTGTCCGGTGCAGCATCATGGATAACTGAAAATTCCAGCGGTGAATGGATGGTTTTCCAAAGCCGTAATGGCCCAAGCGTTGATACTGAAGATCCTGCCATAAATGCTCACATTAACTGGATTGGTAATGCATCCGGAGAAGACAGGATGCTTAGCGGTGTTTCCAATATCAATTATAAATATCGCGATAAGTATTTGATTCAGACCAATCTTAGAACTGATGCTCATTCTTCCTTTGGAGTTGATAACCGCTGGGGCCTGTTTAAAGGAATAGCCTTGGGTTGGAGGTTTTCAAATGAATCATTTTTTGAGACTTGGAAATTTCTTGGCGAGAGTATGTTAAAATTCAGTTGGGGTACTTCAGGGCGTCAACCAAGGGACACCTATGCGCGTTTTTCAACTTATGAATCAACAGGAAGCGGCAGCTATATCATTAATCCAGCTATCGCCCCAACAAGTGTTCAATTAAGCAACTTACGTTGGGAAACAATTTCTTCATATGATTTGGGCTTCGAATTAAACCTATTTAAAGATAAACTTTATATTGAAGGAGGGATTTATCAAAAAGTTACCAAGGATATTCTTTTCGAAGATTATAAGATTCCCAATTTGTCGGGTTATAATGAGCTGAAGTATTTTAATGCCGGAGAACTTACCAATAATGGATGGGAATTTATGGCAGATTTAAAGGCATTACGCAGTGAAAACTGGTCTGTTATATTCAATTTTAACATTTCGCAAAACATTAATTCGTTTTCGAAGCTTCCTGAGAATTTTAATCCGGAAAGAAGCACATCTCTTGGCAACGAACAGTATCCCCTGAGAATAGAGGAAGGCGCACCCATTGGATCATTCTTTGGCTTCAGGTATCTGGGTGTATTCCCAACTGATCAGGATGCTGCTGCAAGAGATGAGGATGGAAATATTATGTATGACAGTAAGGGGAATCCTATTTATTTAAGATTCCTCGATACCTATACCTTTAAGGGTGGGGATCCAAGTTATGAGGATGTCAATCACGACGGAAAGATTGACCTGAACGACATTGTATACATTGGAAGCTCAAGCCCCAGATTTATCGGCGGTTTAGGAGCAAACGTAAAGTATAAGAACTTTAATTTCTCAACGAGTTTCCATTACCGCACAGGATTCGATATCATTAATGGTATTGCCATGGAGACCGAGGGAATGAATGACAAAAACAATCAGAGTAAAGCGGTATTGCGACGATGGAGGGTTCAGGGTGAAGATGAAGAGGGAATATTGCCCCGCGCCTATATGAATCATCCGGCCAACAATCTTGGTTCTGACCGATATGTTGAAAAGGGAAATTTTTTACGTTTAAACAGCGTAAAGATATCTTACATGCTTAGAAAAGACATAGTCCAAAAGCTTGGGCTCCGAAACGTGAATGTTTCCTTTGATGCACGAAAAATTCTTACGTTGACAAATTACTCGGGGCAGGATCCGGAAGTGGGTCAGGATGCCTCCGATCCTTTCTGGATTGGTGTGGATGAGGCGCGAACACCTCCCCCCAGAATTTACACATTTACTGTTGGTATTGGATTTTAAATGAAGTTATTTTATATGAAAAGCAAACTGAAATACTTTCTTTTTACTATCCTGTTCATCATTCAATTTTCATGTGATGGATGGCTAGAGCTTACTCCTACTAATGGACTTATTAGAAATGAATTCTGGAAGTCCAAAGAAGATGTGGAAGCTGTTTTAATGTCGGCATATGAGACTTTTGGAGATATGAACAGGGAACTCTTCCTTTACGGCGAGCTAAGGGCCGATTTTTTGGCAGGAGATAACAACCAGCCTTTGGACGAGCAAAATATTATGGAAAATAATATTTTCCCGGATAACCCATTTTGTGATTGGGGCAAATTTTATTCTGTTATTAATTATTGCAATGAAGTCATAAAGAATGCGCCCCAGGTTAAGGAAATCGACAATACCTTTACCGAATTCAAGCTTAAAAGCATTGTTGCAGAGGCATATTTTATGAGAAGCCTCACTTACTTTTACCTGGTTCGCATTTTCGGCGACGTTCCATTAATTCTTCAACCCACTGATACGGATGTGGCAGAGTTCTATTTGCCCAAAACTACAGGTGAAGATGTCTTGAATCAGATTGTTGAGGATTTGAAAAATAATCGTGGTTTTGCACCTTCCAAGGAGTTTCTGACCCTTCAGGAGAGAAAGGGAAGAGCATCAAAAGCAGCCTTTGATGCCCTGCTTGCTGATATAGAACTCTGGCGGTTTAATTATGAAGAAGTATTACAGCATGTTCAAAGGATCGAGCTTACAGAAGAATATGAATTAATGCCTACAGCAAAATGGTTCGAAATATTTTATCCGGGAAATTCAATTGAAAGTATTTTTGAATTGCAATTCGACGAGAGCCTCGATCAGCCAAACAGTTTAGCCGGAATTACCGGTCGTTTTAGTAACCAATATGATCCAAGTCAAAAATCCTATCTCTTATTTGGCGCTCAATTCTCCATGGAAGTTATCAGAGGTGAAGAATCAACAATTACCAAGTACGGAGAGGGCGAATATGGGATATGGAAGTATATCGGACAGAGTCCGGATGGGAGAACGCAGCGATCAGGAACTGACGGGAGCAGTGCCAATTTGATTATTTATCGGTATGCCGATGTTTTGCTTATGAAAGCAGAAGCGCTTTCTCAACTGAATCGTTTTGATGAGTCATTAATCATTATTAATCAATTGCGCGACAGAGCTGGTGTAGGTCTTGTTTCACTGGCAAACTCTACGGTAACTTTTGAAGATGCCATAATGCAGGAAAGGGCTCTTGAATTGGCTTATGAGGGAAAACGATGGTTCGATCTTCTGCGACTTGGAAGAAGAAATAATTATGCCAGAAAATCGACATTAATTGAGGTTATTGTGAGTAATGTCCCTTCAACGCAAAAAAGAATTGTTGCCGCAAAACTCACAAATCCCCTTGGCTGGTATTTGCCGGTTTTCGAGGATGAGATTGAAAACAACAGGAATATGACGCAAAATCCTTATTATGACAACTAAGAATAAGATACAATCTTTTTTAATGGTTCTGACATGTATTTGCATTTTTCATGCTTGTGTGCCAGAACCCGTAGAAATAACTTTTGAAGATCAGGAAGATTTTACAATTTTCGATTTTCTGAAGCAGGATACACTGAAGTATTCCAGTTTTATCCGTATTGCTGAAAAGGGTAGTCTGAAAAATTCCCTGAGTTCATACAATCCATATGGAGACGGATACACACTGTTTTTGCCCGATAATGATGCAATCGAAAAATTCGTTGAAAGTGACTCCAGGTTTTCTTCCTTAGAGGATTTGCTTAGCGATCTTGTGTTCTGTCAGGCTTTTTCCCGATACCACGTTGTCAATATGTCGGTACCCAGCAACGAATTTCCATTTGGGGCATTCAGCGAACCAACTCTATCAGGTGATTTTCTGACAGTGAGTTTCTTTATTGAAGAAGATTCAGCGTATTATAAGATCAACAACCTATCCAGGGTAATTAAGGCAAATATTGAAGTTTCAAACGGGTACGTTCATGAGATTCAATCAGCGCTCACACCTGTAACCAAAAGCACTTATCAATGGCTGGCGCAAAATCCGGATTTCTCAGTTTTCTCAGATGCAATTAAGCTTACCGGATTGGCCCCCCTGATTGATTTCAATCTGAAAGAAATTGAAAACAAGGAAGCTGTAACTGTTTTTATTGAGCCGGATTCAATTTATTATAAAAGAAACATCAAATCAATTGATGATCTGGTTGCCTTAATAAGCCCTGATGACAATGATTATACAAGTGAATCAAACCCATTGAATCTTTTTGTAGCCTATCATTTTTTAAAGGGCCGGTTTTTTATTGATTATTTTGTGGATGCTAATACCCTTTATTCCACATATTCTGATGTGCCACTATCTGTTAATGGTATTGGACTTGATATAAAAATGAATCAGGGAAAACAGATTTTTGATACCATTGTTGTTAATTCTGATACCAGCTATATTGACTTTGTTAAGTTCATATATGATGAGAGCAATGTTATTTCACAGAGTGGTGCAATTCACTTTATTGACCAGATTATGCGTAGAGAAATACCTTCCCCAACTCTTCGGTCATTTGAGTTTTTTGATGAACCAGCATTGAACGATTATCGGCAAAAAGGCGGAGTCTTTCTTCTTGAGGATGAAGGCCAGTTTAACCGACTCAGCTGGTCAGGTGCAGATCTGTTTTTTGCTAAACTTTCTGATCTGGAAACTAACGCATGGAATAACGATTATCTTGAAATCAATGGGGACTTTGAATTGTCCTATACCATACCTGAAATAATCCAGGGAAATTACGATGTGATTTTGGGTGCTGATTATTTCAATGATAAAAATGCTCTGATAGAAGTATTTATTGATGGAAAGAAGATTGGAGGGGTGATAGACCTTACAAGAGGCGGATCTGCATCAAATCCTTTCAAAGGTGTAAAGCTCGGGCAGATCGATATTAAGAGATATTCCGAGCATGAAGTTGTAATTAGACCCTTGATTCCCGGGCGGTTCTTGTGGGATTATATAAGATTTGAACCAATAAAATGATGATAGCATGAAATCAAGTGTAATTTTATGGGTGGCTTCTCTGTTGGCAGTTATTTCAGGATGCGTGAATGACTGGGATCAGCACTATGGGGTTTACCCTGAAACGGTTGATCAAAATGTTTGGGATGCAATGAAGAGTAATGAGGAGATTTCGCAGTTTGTTCAACTTCTTGTTGAAAATAAATTTGATACTCTTTTCAAAAGCGATAATGCATATTCTGTTTTCGCCCCTTCAAATGCGGCCCTTCAGGCTTTTTTAAGCAACAATGAAAACAAAATCGATACAACCTTACTGAAATATCATTTTTTTAAAAACTTTGTGCAATTAAGCAATATTCCAGGAAACAGAAGGGTTCAAACATACTCCGGGAAGTTTGCCCTGCTTCAGAAAAGTGGAAAGGTTGCTATGCTCGATGGGAAATTAATTAATTACGAAAGTCCGCTGTTTGAAAACGGAAATTATTTTATTATTGAAGAGGTTGCCTCACCACTTCCTAATTTATATGAATTTTTCAGCAAGAATAACAAGGTTATAAAAGATTACAAAGACCGGCAGGATTCGATTATCCTGGATCCGGAAAGAAGTATCCCAATTGGATTCGACGACGATGGAAATACAATCTATGATTCGGTTACGCTTGTCTATAATATATTTGAAGAAGAATTTTTCCCCGTTAGCAAAGAGTTCAGAAACAGAACCGCTACAATTGTATTCCCTCTTGAAGATGATTATAATAATGCCCTGACTGAAATGGCGCAATCTATTGGAGGCGATTTTATTGATTACCGCGACATTCCCATTGTCTGGCAACAGGAAATCCTGGTTCCGTATTTGCTTGAACAAGGCGTCTTTGATAATATGCTTGAACCTGAGGCATTTGTCTGGAAATCAAGCCGGGATACCCTCAAACTAAAGAATGTTTTGGGCGATAGTGTTCAGATTCTTTACTCCCCCGTTGATAAGGCTACTTGTAGTAACGGCTATGCTTATAATTACACTAACTTCAGCGTGCCGGAGCCACTTTACAAACTTGCAGTCCGGTTGGAAGCAGAATCACTTTTGGATAATTCTGGTATTGACAGGTATGTATGGAATAATAAAGCAACAGTTATAAGTGATGATTATATTGTGCCTTACAAAGAGTTTGTCTCAACCGCGTCAAATGACAGTATTTTGAGAGTATTGTTCCCATTGGGATACAATGGAAATTATTCTCTTGAATTTAAAACGAATTACCTCTTTCCAAGAAGCTATGTTATGACAGTTAGAACGAATATGGATTATGGTGGAATATACGATATTTATGTCAACGATGAATTAGTCAAAACTTTCGATTACTACACTTATGTTAAGTACCGGGGAGGAATAATACCCAGTGTGATGGGAGGCTTTTTGATTCCAACGGGAAGGTTTAACAGTTTTGACTTCTTTGTTGAGAATATTACAGAATTCGGGAAGCCAAAAGTCAGGTTTGAATATAAAGGGCCAGGCAAGGCCCCGTCACAGGGATTGGTAATTGATTATATTGATTTTTTACCAGCTCCAAACTGAGATTGTGCTATTGTGAAACTGAATTATTTTTTGTTGGATTCACAAACTAATAATTGAATCGTGGATATTTGCAACGAGCCTGATGAAACTGTCAAGTATTGTAGCGTTTTGGTCTTGACCCAGGCAATCAAATTTTGAAAAAGATGAAGATGGAATCTCTGAAAATAATGATTTTAACGGCTTTTATTGCCTTAATAATCTCACCTAATACCAATTCAGTAATTGCTCAGGATACAATTATTGTAAATGGGTCTGTTGTTGATCCAACAGGAAATCCCGTTTCCAATGTATCTATTGGAATTGAAGGGTCCATTGCTTTACCATCATTTTCAAATGAAATGGGCGAGTTTACTTTAAAACTCACATCATTAGATAAATGGATAAACATAGAGCCTTCGGGAGAATTTAAATCGCGCAGAATCTATTTGAATAAGCGGGAAAATCTTAAAATCTACCTTGCCAGAAAGGAACTTGCTTCAGGTGATGATAGAATCATAATTGTTAACCAGGAAGTGACTAAGCGAAATACAGCAGCATCTATTTCTTCCCTGAATACAAAAGAAATTGCTCAGACAGGTGCAATTGGCCTCGATCAATATATGCAGGGTAGAGTGCCGGGATTGCATGTAACAAATCGCTCAGGTCTGCCCGGAAGTGGTACCTTTTCTATGTTGAATGGACCAAATTCACTTTCTTTATCCAATGAGCCTTTATATATTATTGATGGAGTGATGCTTACCTCTTCGGGAGTGTTTAATTCAATTATTGATGGATATGAATTCAATCCGCTTATGGCATTAAATGCACTTAATGTTTCGGAGGCAACAATAATAAAGGATCCTGCAATTGCAGCCACTTTTGGATCAAGAGGTTCGAATGGGATCATCATGATTAAAACTCTCGATCCGAGTGCAACACAAACCCTGATCGAGTTGGACGTTCGTACGGGGTTTTATCAGGCTCCGGTTAAAACAATTCCCCAAATGAATGCTAATCAGCATAAAACACTTATAAATGAGGTTTTATTTTCTTCGGGGAAACTTGAAGAAAGCATCGCAAAAGACTATTCGGGCTTATTTTTAACTCCAAATGATCCTCGCTTTAGAGATTATCAGCATAATACAAACTGGCAAAACTTGATATTCAATGATGCCCCATTTTCAAATATTACAATAAAGGTTAAGGGTGGAGATGAAATCGCTCGCTATGGCTTATCACTGGGCTATTTGGATTCTGATGGAATTATTAAGTCGAATGAATATAAAGGATACAACCTCCGCTTTATCAGTCTTGTGAATGTTTTGACATGGTTAAAAATGAATGCAGGTGTTTCCCTGAATTATAGCGAGTCTGGCTTAACCGAATCTGCCAGAGTGCGACAAACCAGTCCCATATTTACTGCCTTGTCAAAATCCCCAATGATAAATCCTTACCGATACGACAGTCAAGGACAAGAGTTAAAATCCTTGTCGCTGGTAGATGAATTTGGTGTAAGTAATCCATTGGCCGTTATTGAAAATTTTGAAGCCAATAGTAGAAATATAAATTTCACTTCCAGTTTGGGAACAACGGCAACTATCACAAAAGATTTGGAACTTAGTACTAATTTTAATCTTACTTACAACGTATTAAAGGAACTCATGTTTTTGCCTAACATAGGCATGGAGCACTATTTTAATGATGAGGCAATTAATGTATCCAAAGCGTCCAACAATAGTTTCACCTCTTTTTATAATAATACATATTTGAATTTTCGGAAGCAAATGGGCGATCATTCTATTCAGTCCAGTACCGGCTTGAATAACCAGATCAATTCTTTTGAGTATGACAACGCCCTTACCCGAAACGCATCGGCCAATGACGAGTACAGAAATTTGGGTGACGGAGCTCCTAATCTCAGAGAAATAGCTGGTGATAACCGCTACTGGAACTGGTTATCTGCATATGAGAATTTCAACTACAGTTATCTGGATAGATACCTTTTAACAGCTTCTTTTTCATTGGATGGCTCAACACGAATTGGGGATTACGCTGCAAATACAATAAAAATAAATAGTATTCCTTTTGGATTGTTTTATGGCGGGGGACTGTTGAAATTACGCGTATCCTATGGTAAAACTGGCAACGATGATTTCGGTGAGGCTACAGCCACCAGGTATTACAATTCAATTAAATACAGGGGAACTACTGGATTGTTCCCGGCATTGGTTTATAATGAAGCACTTACATACGAAACAGTAAATAAGCTTACAACAGGAATCGATCTGGCTTTATGGGGAAATCGAATAACTTCTAATCTGGATCTATATTCTTCCGAAACAGACAATATGTTTATATATAGGGAGTTGGAAGCGTATTTTGGATATAATATCAGGCCTGAAAATGGAGGCAGTATGAAAAACAAAGGGGTGGATCTGGGTTTGTTTGTAAGAATTATAGATAACACCCATTTTAAATGGGATATACAGGCTACTTTTTCCAAAATCGAAAACGAAGTCACTGCTGTATCTGGTGGTGCCAATATTACGGAATTGATGGGGGCGGAAATAATCAACAAGCCGGGTGAGCAGGCAAATAGTTTTTATGGATATGAATTCAACGGGGTTTATTCAACAACAGAGGAGGCTCAAAGTGCAAATCTGCTAAACGATAAGTTTATACCTTTTCAGGCCGGTGACGCAAAATTCTCGGATATTTCAGGGCCGGGTGGCGTACCCGATGGAATAATAAATGATTTTGACAAGGTTGTTATCGGCTCCTCAATACCTGACTTTTTTGGGGGTTTTAACAGCCAGATAACCTATAAACGCTGGAGCTTAGTCGGCTTTATTCAATTTGTAAACGGAAATGAGGTTTTCAACTTTGTCCGCTATAAAAATGAAAGTATGTCGGGATTGGAAAACCAAAGTAAAACAGTATTAAATCGCTGGCAATACGAAGGGCAGATAACAGATGTTCCCCGTGCTGTTTGGAAGGATCCGATAGGTAATTCTTCTTTTTCTACCCGTTGGATTGAGGATGGATCGTATCTGAGAGTTAAAAACATTTCACTTAGTTATTCTATCGACAATAAGTTCCTGTCTTTCCGAAATGCCAAATTTTATGTTTCTGCAAGTAACCTTTTCACTCTTACCCGGTACTTGGGATACGATCCCGATTTCGGGTTTTCTCGTTCTCACGTAGATCAAGGGATAGATTACGGTTTGACACCTCAATCAAGACAATTTATTATTGGAGTAGTATTAGGATTATAAATATGATATACTAATGAAGATGCAAAATATTAGACAGCATAAGTATCTACTATTTGGAAATTTAATCGTGGCCATGTTATTTCTATTTCCCTCATGCGACGATTACTTTAACCCGGATCAGGAAATTTACATAACCGAAGATAAACTTCTGAATGACTGGAACGAATACAGGGCATTGGAAATGGGACTATACGGATTACAGCAAAACCTGGCAGAACAGCTTATTGTCCTGGGGGAGCTGCGTGCAGATTTACTTACAATTACAGATAATGCTGATGCGGACCTTGTGGAAATCTACAACTTTACTGTTTCAAAAAACAATAAGTATGCCTCACCTGAAAACTTCTTCAAATTAATAGCCGCCACCAACAATTTTATTCGCCTTATTGAAAAGTATCACCCGGAAGTCAAAGATCCTTCTGCAACTGTTAACAATTATGACAGAGTTTACGGTGAGGCGCTGTGCATGAGGGCGTGGGCCTATTTTAATGTAGTGCGGATCTATGGAAAAGTACCTTTTATTCACGAATCGCTGACAAATATTGATGAAGTTCAGCGTTTTCTGAATTCAAGCCAATCCTATGTTGATAGTATAGACATTATTTTTGGCCGAGATGGTTATAACAATGATACTGTGTATAATAATCCAGTAGTTCTTGAAAAACAATATTACGATACCGATCTGATAATCGATTACTTTACCGATGAGCTTGAAAATAAAATAAAAGCTGTAGGTGTAGATCACTCCATTAATAATAATGATCAATCGTGGAATATTACTATCTGGAATCCTTTTGCAATGCATTCATTGTTAGGGCTTATGTATCTCACAAAGGGAGATTTATCCAAAGCAGCGCATCATTTCGAAGAGATAATATATTTTAGTTCTGAGGTTTACCGATACCAACTGGATGAAAGTTTTGCAAATTCCAACTGGAAATCTATTTTTAACGGTCTCGATCAAAAGGAACACATTTTTACAATATGGTTCGGTAAATCCTTCTCACAGCAAAATCACTTTCAGCGCTTGTTTGAATCCCGTCAGCCACATGATTATATGTTAAAGCCTTCAAAAAAAGCAATTTACAACTGGGAAACTATTTGGGATGATTATGAACTTTTAATAAATGATGCCATTCCTTCGCGTACCGAGTTGAATTTGCTAAAACCAGGCATACCAGGTGATTTTAGTCGAGGTTATGGGGTGTCTTATTCTTATCTGCAAAACGGCATAGCCGTTGAAGATTCACTAATTCGGAAAATGCTGTTTTTAAAATCGGTGGGGGATTTTCGAAGTGCTGAACTATTAATTGAAAATGCAGATACGGTAGTTTGGAAATACTCCTGGAATAAGGAGGTGTTTGATCAGGATGCGAATCTGATATTATACAGGGCAGCCGGAGTGCATTTATGGCTTGCTGAAGTCTATACCTGGTGGGCCTTTGACAGGGGAAATTTCGTAAGCACCTTTACTCAGAATGCATTAAATCTTGTGAATAATGGCTCCAATTATGGAACCCAGTCAAATCTGCCTCAGAAGGGTGTAAGGGGTCGTGTAGGATTTGGGGGTCAATGGGATGGAATAAAAGTTGGTAATATTAATTATCTGCAAGATCCATATAATAATGAGGTTGTGGGATATATTGATCTGACCGGAAATTTTGAAGGAATTCAACTGTATCTGGAAGATCAGATTATGGATGAAAAAGCCAGAGAACTTGCCTGGGAAGGCGAACGGTTTTATGATCTGATGCGGGTTGCCAAACGAAGAAACGATCCTTCATTCCTGGCCTCCAGAGTGTCGGAAAAATATCCCTCAGGAAAACGCGAAGAAATCTATAATTACCTTTTGAATGAGCAGAACTGGTATATAAATTATTTTGAGTAATCGGCTTTTCTCCTACCACAATTGGTGCGGAAGGAAATCGAAGCTAGCCTGTATTATCTGATTTTCCTATTGAAAATAAGGGTTCAGTCCCTAGTTTGCATTTTACAATTTGTAAAAAAGATGCCATCCTAATGATTTTCAGAGCCATATAAAATTGTATAAAATCATTGAAATAGAATATCTCAGATTTAATAAATATAAACCACATATGATAGCAATGAAGGATCAGATAAAAAAGAAGGGCATCATTATTTTTTCAATAGTGTTTTTTTCCCTGAACATATTATCGAATGCTCAAGCTCCCGTTAAATCCGCAGCTCCTTTTCTGGGTTGGAACAGTTACAATTGTTATGGAACACACATAAACGAAAAACTGACATGGGAAAATCTGGAAGTATTTATTCAAAAACTGAAACCCTTTGGTTACGAATATTTTGTGCTCGATGCAGGCTGGTATAGGTATTATGATTTGAAGCCAGGTGAAATATGGCCTACTGATGGCGATAAAAGCTATTTAAGTATCGATGAATATGGCCGGTTTTATCCTTCTGAAGTTTTGTTCCCAAATGGATTTAGAGATATCGTTGATTATGCCCATAAACACGGAGTGAAGTTTGGATTACACCTGATGCGCGGTATATCTCGCGAAGCAGTAATGAAAAACTTGCCAATTAAAGGAACGAAATATTTTGCACGCGATATTGCAAATGTAACGGATACATGCAACTGGAGCAGTCTGAATTATGGGATCGATATGGATAAACCCGGCGCGCAGGAATACTACAACAGTGTTGTGGAGTTGCTGGCCGAATGGGGTGTTGACTTTATAAAATATGACGATATTGTGCATAAACCCCGCGAAATTAACGCTGTTGCCGATGCAATTCAAAAAACAGGAAAGAGAATAGTATTAAGTATATCCCCGGGCGATGATATTAATCCGGAGTATTATACTACCTACCAAAGAGCTGATATGATAAGGATTTCCCGCGATATCTGGGATTTGAAGGAAGATCTTGAAATATCCTTCGAACAGTGGGAGAAAATTTTGCCCTATGCCGATAAAGGTTTTTGGCTGGATATGGATATGATACCTTTTGGGCATATCAGAATCAACTATCCCGTTTCCAAAACCAAATTGAGTTCACACCGTGGATACGATCGTATGGATTATTTTAGCTATGCACAGAAAAAGACTTTCATTACTCAGCGTGCCATGGCTGCCTCCCCCTTATTTATGGGAGGTGCACTAACAACTTCACCCAATACGGTTTTCGAATTAATAACAGATCGCGATATGCTGGAGTGTAATCAAAACGGCGTAACCGGAAGTTTGGTAAAGCGATTGGAAAACTACAGCGAGAAATTGGACGTCTGGAATACTCCTCATAAAACCAATGCCGATGAAGGTTGGATTGGCATTTTCAACCGAAGAACATACCTTGATTTAGTAAAATTTAGCAAGGAGGAACTGGGGTTGAGTAAAACAGTCTCATACAATTTTTACGATATCTGGGGCAAAAAAATTATTGACGATGCAGAATCACTCGTATTTGAGATCCCTGCGGATGATGTTGTCTTTATCCGGTATAAAAAACGATAGTGTAATCAATAAAGATTTTCTTGGTTGTTCCCATTTGTCTTGATGACATTGAATTTGAACATGAGTCAATTTGTGAAACGAAACTTCCAAAAAGCCTTGGTCAGTTGTAGAGATTTTAATCCAATACACAAATAATGCGAATTTTGACAATAAATTTAATTCCTATGAGCGCTGCGAGAACTTCATTATTTATGCTTCTTAGCCTTGTTTTCTTTTGTGCCTCTTCACTGTCGGCACAAACGATTACAGTATACCCCGAAGAATTTACAAAAGGTTTGAATAATCCATTAAAAGGATTCAGGGATGGAATCTTTCATGCAGAATCCGGGGACGGAAAGTGGGGCGTACCGGAATACAATACCATCTGGCGTCATTATATTCCCTGGTCGCTTATCGAAAATAGTGAAACCGACGGTGTTCAGAAAATCCTCGATTTTTGCAATAATTCCTGGAAAGGTTGTGAGGCTGCAAATGTCAGAATAATCCCCCGGATATACATCGACTGGGATTCCAAAGCGGGTAACGAATACTGGCCTGCAGATATTTTAACCCTCACGGGTCTGTCCGCTTCCGATCCGGCACTTTGGGCCCACCCGATCGTAAAGGATAGGATTGTAAAGCTTATTATGAAATTAGGTCAGGTATGGGATAATGACCCACGTGTGGCATGGATACAGACAGGGATTATTGGCTATTGGGGCGAGCAGGAAAATCCTGTTGGAGTAGATGAAGATGGATGGGCTTTAAGACTTGGCCAGGCCTACTCAACAGCCTTTATAAACAAAAAGCTTATTGTTCGTAATCAGCACGATTGGGATGCACACGGTTATAAATGGGGAGTATATTGGGATTCTTATGGTCACCCGGGTCAGAGAACAGGTGCATGGGAAAACATTCAAAATACAAATGCTGTCGGACGCTACAAAACAGAGTTTATTGAAGGTGAAGTAGCTTACGATTGGGGAACCGATGTGTTTGACCCAATGTATGGTGGCGAACCTGAACTTACACTCAATAAAACCCAATATGCGAATAACATGATCGATGTGATCAGGGAACTGCATTGCACCGGTCTGGGTTGGATATCAAGTTATCTGTCGATTAATGATGAGCTGAAGGGAGTGGTTAATATCGATTCCATTAAAGCAAATGCTTCTAGAATGCAGAATGAATTTGGATATCGTTTTGCATTGTCCGAATTCACCTGTGCTGCACGGGCCGAACCCGGCAATGACCTGAATTTGAGTTTTAAAGTTACCAATACCGCATCTGCCCCTTTTTATTACAATTGGCCGGTGGCTCTTGTTTTGATTGATGAAGCAACACGTCAGATCAAAGAGAAAATAATTATTCCCGACATCGACATAACCACTTGGCTCCCCGGAGATAATTATAATTATTCAAGCAGTACCTATCAGATTCCTGCCATTACTCATCAAATCAATGCTTCAGTAACGGTTCCTGCCGGTTTAACAACAGGCAAATATCTGGTAGGTATTTCTATTCTTGAACCTTTCTCGCAATCACCGGGTATCTTTTTTGCGGTAGAGAATTTTTTTAAGGAAAGTCAGACACAACCGCTTGCACGCATTGGAATAGGAGTTGATGCCGGCGCTTTTGCGCTTGATGGCATCTTGTTTGATGATCCGCAGATGGACGATGCTCGCTACTATAGTACTACACCGGGAAAAACCTTCTCTTTAACAACTGCCGTTTCAAATAATGGATCCATAAGTGTTTCTGATGGAGACTATCCGGAATTCAGCAACATAATAGTAAAAGCAACTCCTGATTCCGGTTATTATTTTAGCTCTTGGGGTGGAGACCTTGCTGGTTCATCCAATCCCGCGACTCTCAGCATGAATAAAAACAAAACAATTTGGGCAAACTTTAAATCAATAGGTACTGCAAATAACCTATTTACAAACGGAGACTTCTCCTCCGGCGATCTCTTAGGCTGGGGCTTGAACACTGTGGCTCCCTCGACCGCTTCGGCATCTGTGGACGAAGGAGAATGTTCAGTTAATATTAGCAATGATGATGGCATGCACTGGCATGTTAGTCTTATGCAGTATAATATTGCTTTAATAAATGGGGTTCAGTATACCCTTAAATTTAAGGCGAGATCCCAAGAAAACCGCAGCCTTGCAACAAAAGTTCAGTTGAACGCTGATCCTTGGACCAGCATTCATGATGGTACTGTACAGATTACCACATCAATGGATTCCTACAGTGTTACATGGGTTCAAACTCAAACAGGTTCCAATTTTAAAATTGGATTCTTCCTTGGTTCTCAGGGAGCGAATACAGTTTGGTTCGATGATGTTGAACTTATAGCCGACGGCTCTTCTACCACATTTACCATCACCCCAAGTGCTACCAATGGTGCAATAATACTCAATCCGTCAGGTGGAACTTACGATGCCGGCAGTTCGGTCTCCCTGACAGCTCTTCCTGATGCCGGTTATAAGTTTACAGGCTGGAGTGGCAATTTGTCGGGCAACACTAATCCGCTTTCAGTTCTTTTGGATAAAAACATCAATGTAACTGCAAATTTTGCTCTGATTACCTATACTCTTTCTACTACCGCAATTAACGGGACTATTTCTATGGATCCATCAGGGGGTGGTTACATACCAGGCACCGTGGTCACCTTAACGGCTACGCCTAAAGCTGGATATTTGTTTACCGGATGGAGTGGTGACCTTACTGGCACAACAAACCCGGCTACAATTACAATTGATAAAAACCAGAATATAACTGCGAACTTTACGGCAATAACGTTCACCCTTACTACAAATGCTACTTATGGCTTAGTTTCACTTAATCCCACAGGTGGCAGTTACAATGCAGGCACACAAGTTACGCTGACGGCTTCGCCCAATGCCGGCTACGAATTCAGTAACTGGAGCGACGACCTTTCGGGTTCGGAAAATCCCATAAAAATTACCATGGATGCAAATAAAAGTGTTACTGCCATATTTAAACGTATTACATTCACACTCACAACAAATACAACCAATGGTTCTGTTTTAATGGATCCGGATGGAGGTATTTATACTTCAGGGAGCTACCTTACAATTACAGCTTTACCTGATGCAGGTTATGAATTCTACAGTTGGAGCGGCGATCTTTCCGGCAATCAAAATCCTGCTACAATAATAATGAACAAAAATAAAAGTATTAGTGCCATTTTTAATGAGATACTAAACAGCATTAATACTTACGGAGTTAATTCGGAAAATGCATTTCTCGGTCAGAATTTTCCAAATCCGTTTACCTCAGAAACTACCATCCCTTATGAACTTAAGGAAGCTTCACACATAAAAATTTCAATATTCAACCTGCTAGGTCAGGAAGTATGCACTATTGTCGATAATCAACGTAGTCCGGGGAAATATAACATACATTGGAATGGCAGAGATAAATATGCAAATCCTGTGACAAAAGGAATTTATATCTGTCAGATGAAATCAGACCTGCAATCAATTCAAATTAGAAAACTGATTGTTGAATAAATTCCCTGTTTTCATACTGATTTGAAAGAGTGCTTGGATGGATTCGGGTTTTCTCACATCAAAAACGAAAAGCTAATAAATATGAGTAAATCAATTCGTTATTCATTTTGGTTTTTGCCGACACTGTTTCTGTTATTTGCATGCAACAAAAGCAGTCTGACGGTTCACCTGGAACTTAAATCCACTTCTCCACAAATTTCTTATGCTGCCGAAAAACTCAAAGAATTGGAGCAGGTAAATGCTATTGTTTTCAGCGATAGCATCGCTGATTTAACCATTCGGGCAGCTCTCGATACAATCAATTTAAAGAGCGAAGCATACAAGATTGTTGCTCTTAAGAATCTTGTAGAAGTTACAGGGGGTGATGCAGTTGGTTTAATGTATGGTTTACTGGAAGTAAAAAATCAACTCAAATCGGGTAGAGAAACGGTCGAAAATAAAGAGGAAGCCCCCAACCTGATGTTTCGGGCCATCAAATTTAACCTCCCCTGGGATTCCTATCGCAGAAGCGAAGCGTTAAGCCTGCACTACGAAACATGTCGCGATACCAATTACTGGGAGGCATTTTTGGATATGATGGTTGAGAACAGGTTTAACAAATTGACTTTATGGAATTTGCACCCTTTTAGTTATATGGTAAAGACAGAAAAATACCCGGAAGCCTGCAGTCTCAATGATGCGGATTTGGCAGAATGGCAAGAATTCTGGCATACCTTATTTCGCATGGCAAAAGAGAGAGGCGTTGAAACCTACCTGATTAACTGGAATATTTTTGTATCACCCGAATTTGCAAAAGCTCACAATGTTTGTGACTATTGTTTAACGGGAAAGCATTTTGTTCCCCAGGGCGATACATCCGAAATAATTAAAGATTACACCCGGGAAAGTATTAAGGCTGTAATTGATACCTACCCCGATCTGACCGGTTTGGGAATCACCCTGGGAGAGGGAATGGGAAACATGACTGCCGGGGAACGTGAACAATGGCTGCTCGACAGTTATATTCAAGGCATGCGGATGGCATCGAGAAAGGTCAAATTTATTCACCGGGTACCCCTGTCAGCAGGGACAAGCAGTGGTGGAACTACCTCGGTGGAAGTGGAAAAGATGACCAGAGAAACATTGGACTCACTTACCTGCGTGGATGATCCAATCAATATCGAACTAAAATTTAACTGGTCGCATGCTTTTTCCACACCTCATTTAGTAAAGGTTCATGGGGGTAAACTCAATGATGCCTACTGGAATCCCTTGCCAAAAAACTATTACCTCGCATGGATGATGCGTAACGAAGATTTTTTCATGTTGCGTTGGGGGCAGACCGATTTTATCCGCAAACACATCGCAACCAATGTACATCCTTATGTTAATGGTTATTATGTGGGTTCTGAAACTTATATTCCTGCAAAGGATTATATTACATCATTGCCCGGAACAAGTTACCGCTATGCGTTCGACCGTCAATGGATGTTTTACAAAGTATGCGGAAGACTGCTTTATAACCCTGCTACCCCGGATGAATTCTTTGTTGAAGAATTTGAGCAACGCTTCCCAAAGCAAGGCCGAAAACTTTTCGAAGCTCAGGCCAAAGCCAGTAAGGTTCCTTTGGTTATTGCCTCATGGCAAAACGCTACCTGGGATTTTTCATTGTATTCTGAGGGGATGCTTCAGTCTGTAGTGAAGGATAATATAAAGGTCCAAAAGCTGATATCGCTCGATGATATGGCTGAAAAAACGCCAATGGAACCAGCTTATTTAAGCATTGCAGAATTTCTGGCAAACGAAAACAATGTGCCCAATGGAAAAATTTCCCCACTTCATCTCGCCGATTCATTGGAAACAATATGTAATCAGGTGCTTAGAGAATCAAAAAGAATTAAGCCGAAAACAAATGTTGATCTGCTTTACGAGCTGTCAGATATTAAAGCATGGGCTAATCTGGGTTTGTATTTCTCGAATAAAATGAGAGCTGCTGTTGAATATAAGCGATTTAAAACCTCTAATGACAAAAAAGACCTCGACAAAGCAATTGAGTGGTTAACATTAGCATCTGCCGGATGGCATGAACTGGTAGAAGTTACAACCCCTGTTTATAAGCCGGTACCACTTACACATTTTTGCGAGAACGCTCCGGAATTCGAAGAACTTTATTTCCATTGGTCGATTGTTGAAGATCAGGTAAAGGCAGAACTTGAGTGGCTGAAGAGTTTGCAAAGCGACAAACAGTAACATGATTAAATCAACTTTAATAGCATTTCTTTTCATTGTTGCAGTTACAGTAGCTGCTCAAAACCCAAATGTTTTGCCAGAAAGTATTTACCCTTACTGGCCAGTGTATAATCATTTGGAGACCAGTAATCTAGACACTCTTCAGGCACAGGAATGGATTAATGAAGAGCATGCAATAAATGGCTGGGACTGGTCTTTGCCCGGTTTTGTGAATCCATCACCCCAATCGTCGGTTGGACTGCAGCGAAACATCGGATGGGACAAAGAATTTCTGCAGTTTAACCTTAAATTCAAGTCGAATCCGGTTGGGCTTCTTTGGGTAAAATGGCGCGACATTGAAAAAACTCAAGGCAACTATGATTTCGCCCCGCTTATTAATCGTATTAAGCAGGCCAACAGTATTGGTACTCAAATCAGTTTGCGCATTCTTTGTCACTCAAAAGCCCGAGGAACAGATGTGTCGAAAGGAGAAGCACCCTTATGGCTAGAAGACTTTGGGGTAAAACTTTTGCCACAGAAGAATCCGGGTGACAATCTGAACTTCGACCCGGCGGATCCCATTTTTCACAAAAACTATTTAAAGTTGATCGATGCAATCTCAAAAACAGAGATTCCACAATTGGTTAAAGCCGCTTATGTTGGATATGCATCCCATAGTTTTGGCGATGAAGGTATTGGACCTTACAGTGAAACTCAAAGCGGAGCCAACGATACGGTTAAGCATGTAAGAGAAAGACTTGATGCCTGGGAAAAGGCATTTGAAGGAATGGAAACTAAAGTCTTTATGGGTGCTGCCGTAGATTATGGTTTTCAAAAAGGATTTGGGACGCGAAGAGGATTTGTTGAAATGTATCTTTATCGAATACCGAACAGGGACTTGGGGCAATTTGTTGATAGTGAAGGTTATCTCAGTGTTGACGAAAATGCCCCCATCATCAGATACAAATGTTTTAACGGAGAAGTGAATGAGGAATACGAGGCTGCCTGGGCTACCGAAGCCAGGGACTTTCGTTTTGGAAACACCACCAATTCGTTTCCTTACCGATATTTTACCAGCACTTTGCGTGCCCTTCAGATGCGGTGCACCTACATTCACACTTCCGGGCATTTGTTGCCACAAATGTTGCCGTTTTTATCCCTGCAATTAGGCAGAACTGTTGAAGATGCTCCCGATGTATGGACTTTTTTAAGAACAAGTTATTTGAAATCAGGCAACTATAAAAGTGACGACTGGAAAAGCCGCCCAATTTCGGCGACAGAGGAAGCCGAAGGAATTGAAACAAAAAACTTCGAACGCTGGCTTTACCAGAGGGATGCCCCAGGCTATGAAACCCAACCCGCTGTAAAAATCCAACATGCCATAAAAATGTGGATGGTGCAGCCTGATAAATATTTCGACTATATCGCTCGTTCAGGCAAAAAAATCGGATTTGACATGGATGACCGATGGATAGGAGAAAAAGATTCAGTAGCTATAAAAGTGAGTTGTTTTGATTTTCATAAGGGTGAGTTAAAATTGGTTTATAACAACGGACAGGAGTTGGTTCAAAAAGTACATCAACTTTCCGGTGATAGTTTATTAAGAACGACTACTTTTTTTGTACCCGGTATAAAAGCAAATGCCATGGAGCACAACTTTGATTTTGTTCTGGAAGCAGGGGAAAACACAGATGGCATTGTTGTATCATTCGTCAGGGTAATAAATGTTGATGTGTACTCTGAGCCTGTTGGTGTTCATGAAAATCCTGAATATAAGCGTGCAACAGTTTGCATTACACTTAATTCTATATCTGAAAGAATTTCTATCAGCAGCAATTCCGAACTAAGACTAATCAATATCTATTCTATTTCAGGTAAAATAGTTAAGAGTATAGAATGCTTTGGTAAAACAGGTAACATACAAACCAGCGGACTTGCACCCGGGATTTATCTGGTGAATGTTTTTGACAAAGAAGGGAATGTTGAAAGAACTAAGATAGCAATAGTATAAAGTTTTCCGGCAATCAAAGAAAAGATGGTTATAAATTATTCATTTTCAAACAAAAACCAGGTGAAATGAAAAAATTAGTAGTGTTGCAACTCAGTATATTGTTGATTTTATTCTCGAATTTTCTTGTAGCAAACAATATAACCGAAAATGATACCAAAGCCGAATTCAGCGGTGAGTTAAAAAAATGGCATAAGGTAACCCTTACCTTTAGCGGACCTGAAACTTCGGAAACGGATGAATTCAATCCCTTTATGAATTATCGGCTCGATGTGACTTTTACTCATCCCGAAACAGGGACATCATTTAAAGTCCCCGGCTATTTTGCTGCCGATGGAAATGCCGGAGAAACCTCAGCAACCTCAGGAAACAAATGGCGGGTACATTTTGCTCCTGATCAAACAGGTTCATGGAATTATAAAGTTGATTTCAGATCAGGAAACTGGCAAGCAGTTAGTGAACGCAAGGATGCAGGAAAAAGTGCAGGTTTCATGGATGGTACCGAAGGTTCTTTTATTATTGGAGAGAGCGACAAAACCGGAAGAGACAACAGGGCTAAGGGCCGCCTCCAATACGATGGAACACGTTACCTCAAATATGCCGAAACTGGAAAACCTATGCTGAAAGTGGGCCCCGATTCTCCTGAAAATTTTCTCTCATTTGCCGATTTCGACGGTACTTTTCATAACGATGGCCACAAGGATAATTTTGTGAAAACCTGGGAGGCACACAGTAAAGATTGGAAAGAAGGTGATCCGACATGGAAAAACGGCAAAGGGAAAGCTGTCATTGGAGCAGTTAATTATTTGGCATCCAAAGGGATGAATGCCTTTTCTTTTTTAACCTTGAATATTGTCGGCGATGACCAAAATATATTTCCTTTCATTGATTACGACACCTATGATCGATTTGATTGTTCAAAATTGGATCAGTGGGAAGTGGTTTTTAATCATGCTGATATTCAGGGAATGTTTTTGCATTTCAAACTGTTAGAACAGGAATGTCAGGGATTACTGGATAATGGAGCTATCGGAGCTTATACAAGACTTTATTACCGCGAAATTATGGCGCGTTTCGGTCATCATTTGTCGCTTAACTGGAATATTGGAGAAGAGTCGGGTGATTGGGCTAAAGATCACAAAACGCCTCCTATGAATACAACTCAGCGTATCGCTGCTGCGGAATATTTTTATCAGTACGATCCATATCATCATCATTTGGTGATTCACAATCCACCTGCATTCAATGACATTTTAGGAGTTACAAGTCAATATACCGGAGTATCGTATCAATTAGGTACTGAACAATTTCAGAACGTACACAATACCGTATTAAAATGGTTGACCTTGTCGAAAGAATCCGGCAGACAGTGGGCCATTTCGATGGATGAACCTGGCGGCGCCACACATGGATTGCTCCCGGATAATGAAGATTCTAAGCATGATAGTGCCCGAATCAATTGTCTTTGGGGGGTTTTCCTGGCAGGAGGCTGGGGAAATGAATATTACTTTGGATATGCCCATCCTCATTCCGACCTGACATGCGAGGATTTTCGGTCACGCGACCTGTTCTGGAATCAGTGCAGGTATTTACTCGATTTTTTTGAGGACAATAAAATACCGGTTACAGAAACGGAAAATTTCGACAACCTGGTAGCAGAGGGTGATTATTGTCTGGCTAAAACCGGTGAGCTGTATATTGTTTTTCTGAAAAACGGGGAGGGCTCAATCAATCTTGAAAACCACAGCGGTGAGTTCAGTGTAAAATGGTTTGACCCAAGAAACGGGGGAACCCTTCAAAATGGCCGGATAAAGAGTATCAGTGGAGGCGAAAGCCATAAACTTGCCGGTGCACCTTCTGAACCGAAAAAAGATTGGGTAGTGCTGTTGAGCAAGAAATAGAAACCCTGTTTTGAACTGTCAATTAACCAAACAGGACAATAATGATCACCTTGTATTTTATGATAAGAGTAATTTTACTTTTCAATGCTTATCAAAGCGGAATCTGAAGAGTACCTTCCGGGTCAGAATACTAATGGGAAGGTATTATCCGGGAACCACATCATTCTTTTATAAAAATAAATTATGCTTATGTCAAACCGAATGCATCAATTGTTTTTTCTATTCTTAACACTGATAGGGTTTTCCTGCGGTAATCAAGGTAATTATGAGTTGCGTACAAATGAAGCAAGCATAATTGGAAGGATAGAGTACCCTTTTGGTAATATTTATTCTGAAAATACATTTGACCGCCTTCACCTCAATGCTGGCAACAATAATCAGTTTTGGAATGATACCGAAACTAAGATGCTTGAATCTGAGAACGCAAACACAGGCGCCAAAACCATTTACTACATTGCCGACCTGACGGGTATATTCCCCAATCCCGAACGTGGCTGGCATAACCGCCGTGATGTCGATGGCCGGAATGGTAATGATGATCGTGATTTTTCAGACGTTATAGCGGCCGGACATACCCTTGTTCACAGTTACCTGCGCCTGGACGATTTCAGGAATACCGACATAATACCGCAGTCATATCTTGATGATATGCAGGAAGCTTTCGACGCTATTCGATTCCATGGATTAAAAATCATACTTCGACCCACTCATGCCTGGACCGAAACGCCTTCGGTACCTGAAGACCGCATTTTAAAGCACATTGAACAACTCAATGCTGTTATTTCTGCCAACGCCGACGTAATTTGTCATCTCGAGGCAGGTTATCTTGGTAAGTGGGGCGAATGGCACTCCGGTCGGTATACCGAACTCAGCAACCGGAGCGATGGTGATACCCGTTGGCGGATCATCAAACGGATTCTGGATACAACACCGAATTCACTGCCCATTGTTATGCGCTACCCGATGCATATCCGGGAAATACTGGATGAACTCCCCACACCTGAAGGCTGCGAGCCGCTGACTCAGGTTCAGAGGGATCGCCTGGGCCATCACAACGACTGTTTTCTTTTCAGTGATGATGACCGCGGTACCTACTCCAGGATGAACTTATGGTTTGGAAATCAATCACTGGAGCAACAGAAGCAGTATACATTTGACATGCTTACATCTTATGGAGGGAACAAGCTTGTTGGAGGGGAAACCTGTTCGCCTGCGATAGACCGAATTGATGATACACAAACCGAGATGGCTGAGGCGAATTGGACAGAGATTAATCTTAATTTTTGGAGGGACGCGATCAAAATGTGGAAAAACCGATGGTTGCCTGCAAGCAATAATGATCAGGCAGAGTGGGAATTCGATCGCATATCTCGCAAATTGGGATATCGTCTGCGACTTATCGACGCTGCTTTCCCAATGACAGCAGTCGCCGGGGATAACTTTACACTAACAGCAAATCTGAGTAATGATGGCTATGCCAGTATTATCAAGTCACGGCCAGTATATTTAGTCTTTGATAACGGAACCGACCGATATAATGTAGAATTGACCAGTGTGGATGCCCGCAGATGGGTGAGTGGCCCCGTTTCTTTTTCCGTGCAGAATATAACCCTGCCTCCGGATATGGCATCTGGAAATTACATACTGGCAATGTGGCTGCCAGATGCTGCTGAAAGTTTGCACACTCAGCCTTCTTACGCTGTGCGCTTTGCTAATCAAAATATATGGGACGCCTCCAAAGGCTATAACATATTGACTGACTCACTGATTATCAGTAAGAAATGAGACGTAAAACATTTTTAAATGCCAAATATTCCTAAATCTGAAATTTCTCCAAACAAATAATAGAATTAATTGATTCTTTTTCAGTTAGATATAAAATTCCATTGAATGAAAAGATTATTTTATTTTTTGCTCACAGGACTGATGGTTTCTTGTTCAACGAACACAAACTTTGTTGCCCTGAATACAGATCTGACTACCAAATGGGATACCATCCGACCATTGGCAAATCCCGACAAAGGCTGGTATCACCACATGCTCGACAACGGCATTCATAAATACCTTATCCAGGATGAGAAGGATTTGACCGGTTTTCCGGGAATGGATCATTTGTATCTGCGCCTGGCTTGGGCTTTTCTGGAGCCTGAAGAAGGTAATTACGACTGGTCGTATATTGATGACATTGTGGATAAATATGTGCCGATCGGATACAAAATATCATTCCGGATTTCGTGTAAAGAAACAGGTGTGGCTCCACATGCAGTGCCCAAAGAAATAGATGGAATACGTTATGCTACACCATATTGGGTTGTTCAGGCTGGAGCAAAAGGGATTGAACGTCCTGAATATGGCTCTCCTTCATGGACTCCTGATTGGGACGATCCGGTTTATCTTGAGAAATTGGATAATTTTCATAAAGCATTTGCCGAAAGATACGATGGCAAAGAATGGCTAAGATATATTGATGTTGGGAGTATTGGTGATTGGGGCGAAGGTCACACCTGGAGTTCAACCCGTATTCCTCCTACCTTTAAAGAAGTTGAAACACACATAAACCTTTATTTAAAGCACTACAAAAAAACACAACTGATTGTGGCTGATGATTTGCTGGCTTCAACCAAATCGGAAGAAGAGAAAAAGTTATTACTGAATTATGCAGTGCAAAATAGAATTTCCCTGCGCGACGACAGCCCAATGGTGCAAGGTTACATGGAAAACGACCTTAAAACATGGACGGTAAGGCATCCGGAATTTTTTAGCGAACCCTATAAAACAATGCCCACGGTTTTTGAACTGGAGCATTACCCAAAAGTAAAGGCAAACGGATACTGGCTGGGGAAAAACGGGAAAGATACTATTCCTGAATTTGGTGTCACCGGAGCTGATGTGTTTCGCAATTCGGTAAAAATTATCAGACCTACTTATGTTGGGTATCATGGATATATGGGAGAGTGGTTGACAGATAATCCCGATTTCACCATTGAAATTCTCAACATCTGCGGTTACTGGTATTTCCCAAAATCAGTCAATACAACTGAACTCAAAAACAGAAAGTTGTCGTTTGAAATTGAATGGACGAATAAAGGAGTTGCTCCTGCTTATTCTGCTTATCAGTTAAATGGGAAGCTGATT
>JAIFNN010000114.1 GCA_020047715.1 Bacteroidota bacterium
CGCCAAACCAAACGATAAACGGGCGGAGCTGAAAGCCCTTTTCGCATTTGTCGCCCAAATTAAGCTCGCTGCCCTGAATATCATAAACCAGCGAGGGGTCACCAGTGCTCTGCGATTTCTTCAGCTCCCCGTGGAGGTGAAGAACTTTCGTGCTTCCGGCTCTTTCGTGGAGGTCGTCGACGTTCTGCGTAATGATGTGAACATCAAAGTGCTTCTCTAGTTCCACAAGCCCAAGGTGACCCTTGTTGGGCTCGGCAGTATGAAGCTGCCTGCGGCGCTCGTTATAGAAACGTAGCACCAGTTCCTTATCTTCTTCCCAGCCCTCAGGACTGGCTACCTGGGTTACCTCGTATTCCTCCCAAAGCCCACCCATATCGCGGAATGTTTTCAAGCCACTTTCAGCGCTCATTCCCGCCCCGGTTAAAACTACCAGTTTTTTCATAAGATTATTATTTTCAAACCTGTCAGGTCTATAGACCTGACAGGTTTATTCCATCATGGTAAAATCCATCTGGCGTTTGGCCAGATTAACACTCTTCACAACAACCTTCACATCGTCGCCCAGCTGGTAAACTTTTTTAGTGCTTTTGCCTGTCATGCAATAATTATCTTCATCGAACACATAAAAGTCGTCCATTAGCGACTGAACCGAAACCATGCCTTCGCACTTGTTTTCGTTGAGCTCCACATAGATGCCCCATTCACTGATGCCGCTTATGATTCCGTCGAACTCCTGACCCAGTTTGTCGGACATGAACTCCACCTGTTTGTATTTTATCGAAGCCCGCTCGGCGTCCATTGCTTTTTTCTCCATTTCGGAGGAGTGCTCGCAGCGTTTTTCGTACTTCTTTTTGTTCTTCGGTTCACCTCCCCCGAGATAATGAGCCAGCATGCGGTGCACCATCATATCGGGATACCGGCGGATGGGCGAGGTAAAATGGGTATAGAAGGGAAAAGCTAGTCCGTAATGGCCGATGTTTTCCGTAGAATACCGCGCTTTTGCCATAGCCCTGAGCGCCAGTGTTTCAATAACGTTCTGCTCTTTTTTGCCCTGAACGTCGTCGAGGAGCTTGTTGAGCGAAACGGCTGCCTGCTTGCCGGAACCGAGTTGCAAATCGTAACCGAATTTCCTGATGAACATCGCGAACGACTCCAGCCTCTCCACATTCGGATTATCGTGGATACGATACACGAAGGGCTTGGCTTTGTCGGCCTTTGGCTTTTCACCGGGGACATCCTGCAAGAAGCGGCACCCACGGTTAACAAAGGTAGCGACCATTTTGTTTGCCAAAAGCATAAACTCCTCGATAAGCTGGTTCGACTCTTTCTGTTCTTTGAAATACACGCTTAGCGGCTTACCGTTTTCATCGATGTTGAACTTCACCTCTACCCGGTCGAAAGCAATAGCCCCGCTGCCAAAGCGATCTTTGCGAAGCTTCTGTGCCAGACGGTGGAGTGTGAGGATCTCGGTTTTCATGTCGCCCTCCTTGCCCATAATGATTTCCTGAGCGTCTTCGTAAGCAAAACGTTTCTGAGATTTGATCACTGTACGACCAAACCATTCCTTCAGGATCTCTGCGTTATCGTTCATCTCGAAAACTGCCGAGAAACACAGCTTCTCCTCGTCGGGACGGAGGGAGCAGATGAAGTTAGAGAGCCGCTCAGGCAACATGGGAACTACACGGTCGACCAGGTAAACTGATGTTGCGCGCGCATAGGCCTCCTCTTCAATAATACCCTTGGAACGAACGTAGTGCGACACATCGGCGATATGCACTCCTACTTCCCAATTGCCGTTTTTCAGCTTTTCGAGGGAGAGGGCATCGTCGAAATCCTTTGCGTCGTGCGGGTCGATGGTGAAAGTGGGAACTTTGCGGAAATCGCGGCGTTCGGCAATCTCTTCTGGCGAAATAGTTTCGCTGATAAGTTCGGCAGCATCGTCGACTTCTTTCGGGAAATAAAGAGGGAGGTCGAATTCTGCCAGGATGGCGTGCATCTCCACATCGTTTTCGCCAGGATTGCCTAACACCTCTAGGATTTCGCCGATAGGGCTTTTGGCATTTGCAGGCCATTCAACGATTTTTGCGATTGCTTTTTGTCCCGCTTTGCCGCCTTTCAGTTTGTTTATGGGAATAAAAATATCATAAGGCATCTTACGGCTGTCGGTAACAAGAAAGGCGAAGTTGTTGTTGATTTCAATGATTCCCACGAAGCTCATGCGGGCACGCTCGATGATTTCAACCACTTCACCCTCGAAACGATTGGCGCGCGGACGCTGCGGAAACACGTGAACCTTAACGATATCGCCGTTCATGGCTGTTTTCATGTTGGGCCGGGCGATAAACACATCGTCTTCCATCTCCTCGCTGATGATAAAAGCATATCCGTACTGCGTCATGTCTACCTTGCCGATAAGATAACCGGCACGCGATTTAAGCCTGAACTTGCCAGCTTCCGGCTCCTCCAGCTGTCCGCCCGAGGAAAGCCACTCCAGCGACTGCAGTACCTGCTGCTTCTGAAAATCATCCTGTATACCCAGGTATTTGGATACTTGCTTGTAGTTGTAGAGTTTTCTGGGACTATTTGAAAAAATTGCCATAATGCTGCCGGCCATCTTCTCTCTGTTAAATCCCTTTTCCGCTTTGCTTTTTCTTTTGTGAGCCATATGTTTCGAAAATTTACCTAAGGTAAGGCTTATATGGCGGTTAAGATACTAATTTTTGAATAATCGGATATTATTTTAACGTTATCACGGAGTATTGCAAATAGCTAAGGGGGTGAAGAAGGCAGCGGGGCACTTAGCTCCGGCTTACCTTCTTCACCCCCTTGCCCGATTTGCTTAATCGCTTACTTCCTGATGATTTTCTCAACCTTCCGGGAATTACCCTGTTTCAAAACCAGAAGGTAAAGTCCGGCATCAATAGCTGAAAAATCGATTTCAGCCGTTTCGGACCCAGGGTTAATCGATCGGATAACCCGGCCTTGAATATCGGTGATCAGGATCTCCGAAATGATAGAACTTCCGGTTATGGTAAGGAGGTCCTCAACCGGATTGGGAAACATACGAACATCTTTGTAATAGCTATCCGGGTTTCTAATAGAGGTTGGGAGATCGGGAGTGGAAAGAGCCTTTGTGGTATAAATCCTGTATTCGCCAGGCGCAAGGCTTATTGGGACATTCACATTGGCGACTTCGAGCGACTCCCCCGAGAAAAAATCGTACCAGGTACCGGTTCTGCTAAAGTTTGGATCGGCCGAAAGACTTACCACATCGAAGTTACCGATGATTCTTACATCCATGTCGGCATGGTTGAGCTCAAGCCGTTTCACCGGGTTTGCGAAAAACACCGAATAGTTGGTTGTTGAGAAGGCGGGTTCAATAGTTTTCAGATGAATCAGTGCAGAATATGCCGGATTGATCCTTTTTCGTTCGTTAAGGTACTGCCATAGTATAGGCTTGTTACCCACACGACCGCCGTAGTCAATAGAAATGTCATAGCCCATTTCACCAAACTGCCAGATCATCTTGGGACCGGGAACAGTGAGAAAGAAGGCCGCGGTTAGTTCTGCACGTCTGAGGGCTACAGGCAGCTCTTTTGTGTTGTAATCTCCGGCAGCATTTCCATAGGCCAAAGTCTTGAACATAATTCTTTCCTCATCGTGACTTTCCATGTATCCCACGAGATTGGGCAAACTCCAGCCCCTTTTTTTGTATGAGACCCAGCTGAAATCGGACTTACCGTTTTCGTTGTATCCCATGGAGGCTTCGTTGTAGTTGAAATTCATATTGCCCCAGATCATCATGCCATAGTTGGCAAGAATTGTTTCTTCCGAGTTATCTGCAAAATGCTCGAGGATCACATAAGCGTTGGGGTTAACTGTCCATATTTTATCGGCCATTCTCTTAAGGATAGCGATCCTTTTGGCATCATAAGCACTTCCATCGCCAGGGGTATTTGTAAATCCCTTGGTGAAATCGAAACGAAAACCATCTACTTTGTATTCGGTCATCCAATAGGAGTTTACACGGTCCACAAAATTTTTGGTGGTCTCGTTCTCGTGGTTAAAGTCGTATCCCCAGGAATATGCTGTGTTTGGCGATACTGTGTTATACCATGGGTTGTCCGAGGCTGGCTGGTTGAGCGCGGAGTTCCAATAAAGCTGTACCAGAGGGCTTTGCCCATACGAATGGTTGAGCACCATATCCATAATTACCGCCATACCCCGACTGTGGCATGAATCGATAAATGCTTTCAGATCGTTTTTGGGTCCGTAGTATTTGTCGGGCGCAAAATAGTAGGAAGGGTTGTATCCCCAGCTTTCATTTCCTTCAAACTCGTTGAAGGGCATAAGTTCAATAGCTGTAACCCCCAGCCGGGTGAAATAGTTCAGGGTGTCGGTAAGGGTTTTCCAGTCATGGGCTGCAAGGAAATCACGAAGCAGGAGCTCATAAATAACTGCATTTTCTTTTAACGGGGGAGTGTAACTGCTGTGTTTCCATACGTAAGCCGGCTGATTTGTTTGCAAAACACTCACGATACCAGTGGTAAGGCCTTTAGGATAAGGTTTAAGATCCGGATAGGTGGTGCTGCTGATCCATTCGTCGTTCCAGGGATCTAGTATTTTATCTGTATATGGGTCACCGATTTTCAGGCTCCCGTCAACCAGATACTGGTAAGCATACTCCTTTCCGGGGATGAGGTTGTCGATCTGCACCCAATAGCGTTGTGTATCGGGAGTGCGCTTCATATAGGTGGAGGCGTTAGCGGTCCAGTTGGAAAAATCCCCAAGAACAAAAGCATATGATTTTGATGGGGCATATAGACATAGTATTGCTGAGGTTTCGGAGATGTAGTTAACACCATCTTTTATTCCAGCCGGCAAAGACTGAACAGTTGGGGTTGGGCGAACAAAGTAAAAGAAGGTGTCGGAGGCTGTTTCTGTCGACGAAAAAGCTTTAACCACGACTTGGTTTTCGCCAACAGCATCTGCAGCAAAAGTATGGCTGAGGGTTTGCGAAGAGTTGGTTCCCTTAATAAAGACAGCGTTTTTATAAAGAGCAATACTATCGGAGGAGCTTGCGTTTGCGGTAACCGGCACAGATGCATTAAGCTCAACAATACCGCTGCGGGCTTCGGGAATGGAGAAATTGATGTTAAGTCCCTCGGCATAAACATTCACGAACAAGTCGGTCGTTTGTTTAATAGGAGGTTCGGCACTTCTGACAACTAGTGCAATTTTTTGAATTGTTTTGGAAAGGCTGACATTGTAGAATGTATAGATATCCTGGCTAATGGTCAGCTTATAGGTATAGGAGCCTGTATATTCGAGTTTGGGTTGAGAGGCGTTCACACCCCACGAGCCTATTACGTTTTGCCATTGGGTATTGTCGCTAAGGATCAAGCCGGTATGCAGATACAGATCACCTGTATAGTTTTTAAGATCACCTGACTCAAGGTCGGAATGGAAATATAGGGTTACCGGCTTATTTGCGACGGGGATAAGTGGATCGGTAGTAATAACCTGGGCATAGAGTAAAGCGGGGAGGAAAATGCTTAAAAGAAAGGAGATTCCGGTGAATATTTTTCGCATAGGAATTTACGTTAAAATCGTTTAAAAACAGTAACCGCAAAGTTCGCTGAGGAGTGTGAATAGTTCGCAATGATATGGTTATTAATCAGAACAACCTTACGAACCTTGAATCTTCTCAGCCTACTTTGCGGTTAAAGCTTTACTTAAAATCTACCGGGGCAGAAATTAAATAATTATTGAATGGTGCCAGTACCAGCTTTAAAGTTAAGGCTGATAGTAGCTGTACCAGCTGCAACAGGAACTGCTGCCTGATCACCACCTGTACCACGGAATTCAATATTACCACCGATAATATTAAATTCATGCTGCCACCAGTCATAATGCCATTTATGCCAAGCGTTCATTCTCAGATTGCCGGCAACAAGGTCTTTAGTGATTGTTAAAACTTCGTTGGCATTGTCAACAGTGAATTTATTTGCAGGAAGGGCAGCATCCCATGATCCTGCTGCATCTCCAATAAGATAAACTTCAGCTTCGGCAACCGAAATTGAGTCTCTTTCAAGGTCAACCCAGATCATATAATAACCTGAAGTTGCAGGAGGCATGATATTGTTTGACCCTTTTAAATAATCTTTAACACCGGGGTTTGAGTTGTCAGCAACACCGAAGTCTCCAACCCACTCTTTTCCGGGAGCGAATTTAATACCAGGGTCAGCAGCAGCTGCATCGATCCAAACAATTTTCCAGAATGCATTCGGATGAGAGTGAACAGGAATCATTGGGAGGTCAACTGTTGCCCAAGTCCAACCACCAACTGATGCACCAATCATATAAAGTGCCTCAGGATATTCAGGAAGGGGTTCAGCTTCGCCGGTTTTAACCATTGTAACTGAAGTACCTACGCCTAATTCCCATGTCATGGTGAATTTGTAAACCGCATATTCAGCATTCGCAATGTTTCCACCACCTGCATCCAATGCGTTTAATGCACCACCGAAATTGGAGTTAACTTTAACACCTAGTTTGCCACCACCAAGATCCAGCTGGGTATCGAGAATAACTTTCCAACCATCTGAATAACGGAATTTGAATTCGTTTTTAAGCATGGTTACGTTCTCAACAACAAATTCCATTTTGCTTGTGTTGAAAGTAGCAGCCATTGGGGTGCTATTGCTCCATCCACCGGGAGTTGCGCCACCGATAAGGCCCCAAACAACTCTTGCGATTGCCACTTTTTTCAATTCGGTGTCAACCATAATGTGGTACAAACCATCTTCAGGAACTGTGAAATTAGTAGTAGATTCTTCATATCCACCTTTCCACAGGCCTTCTTTAGGTTCTTCAACGTCAAGGTCAGCTTCTGCAACTTCAGCGAAGTCGGCAGCAGGTCCGTAAGATTTCTTAGCAGAACCGGCAACTTCGTACAGGCTAAACCCATTGGAAGCTTCGAGAGCCATATAAATTTCAACAAGTGCTGATCTGTCTTCCTGTAAAACTTCGTTTTTGGCGACAGTCATTCTTACTTTAGTATCCAGATCGGCCAAAGTAGCCGTTGCTGTTTTGATATACATACCATCGAGCACAATGGGCTCATTAGGTTCGTCTTCTTTTGGATCGCAGGCAACAAGTGCAATGCTTGCCACTAATGCCACAAATGCAAATTTCAGAGTTGATCTTAAAAAATTGACTTTCATTGGTTTTTGGTTTTTGTTAATAAAAATTGCTCTAATAATTATGGTTATTGTGAATCTGACAATAGATTTTCGTTAGCATCTGAAGCCCATTTTGGGATTGGGAAGGTTTCCCTGCTGGCATCCGAAGGAAGCTTTTCCCACCAGGCTTTTCCGAATTCGCCAAAGCGGATAAGGTCTTGTCTGCGGTGCCCTTCCATAAACAATTCTCGGCCCCTTTCGGCAAGCAGGAAGTCAAGGTCTGCACCGGCTTGTTTTGAAACTTCAGCTCTTTCGCGAATGGGATCAATCCATTCATCGCCGGCTCCGGCCCCTTTAAGTCGAATTTCTGCCTCGGCTTTCATGAGATAAATGTCTGTAATACGAAAAACAACAAAATCGTTACTTAGGTTCTCAATTGATCCCTTTTTAACAACATATTTGAAAGGCCGAACCCCTGACATCCTGATTTGTGCAGTAGTAAAAGTTGCATCCATTCTTAGGGCAGGAATAACTGGTGAAAAGAAAAGGGGTACGGCTGCTACTGCATCCAGAATAACAGCCCCCTTGGAGTCTTTTTGTGCACCTGCAAGGAAGAACTTTTCTTTTCTTAAATCACCATCCTCATAAGAATTATAATGACTTTCGAGAGCAGCAAAGCCATTCCATGGGCCAACCGGCATATCGAAAGTCAGGTTGCTTTGGTAGTGAAGTGAACGCATATGTATTCTAAATCCCTTGAACTCATTCTCATCGTAAGGTATTGAAAAGATAATTTCCGAGTTGGTTTCATTGTTGGTAACAAAAGGCCCTTGCGGATCGGGATCCAAGGTATAAAATCCCGTGTTTATAACGCTGTCGCAATAATTGCCGGCCTTCTCCCATTGCGGGGTTCCGGTATAAACTTCAGCGTTAAGATAAAGTTTTGCTAAAAGGCTATAAGCCAGTGAACGGGTTGCCAGATACTTTTTATCCACATTCTGCAACTTAGGCAAGGAAGATTCGAGAGTGCTCACCAGACTATCCCATATGGCCTCGCGGTGGTTCCTGTAAGGTTTTTCAGGAACATCGATTGTAGTGGAGAGATAGGGAACATCACCAAAGTTGTCAATTAGCAAATAATAATACATCGATCTTAATACATCGAGTTCAGCAATTTTCTTGAGAATATCATCGCTGGGGGGCAAGGCTTTCAAAAAGTCGGATTTAATGTTGCAGGTTGTTGTTGCTTCATACAGCCTGCCCCACATGTTATTCACCCCTTCCACGTCGTTACTCCAGGTGTGTTCATGCATTACCCGCCATTTACCTCCGTCGTCCCAGTCAGCATCACGGGTAGGAGCACATAATTCATCAGAAGTGATTTCCTGTGCCAAATACCACCAGCCTTCATCATCAACGAGAGGCCTGAATGCTGCATAGCCAGGTACAGCAAGCGTTGCAAGCTGTAAGTCGTTTTCCGGATACAAATCAGCAGGTATCTTGTCGTACAGATCCTCTGTGAGATCTGTACAGCCCATACCGGCTATCAGTAAAAAGGAAAATATATATATTGCTTTCTTCATAGTTCTAAAATTTTAAAAACTTGCGTTAATTCCAAAGGTAATAGACCGGGTCTTTGGGTAGGTGTTGTATTGATCAATACCAAAATTTAATCCGTCGATACTGGTTTCAGGATCTATGCCGGAATAATTGGTAAGTACAAACAGGTTATTGGCAGCAACCGATAATTTAAGGTCCGAAAGCCAATTAATATTGGTTGCATTTACCGAATATGATAATGCGAGGTAATCCAGACGCAGAAAAGATGCACTTTCCACATAAAGATCCGACTCCTGGGCTGGGCTTTTGCGCCCCTGATTGTACCAGTCTATGGCATCTGGAAGTTTATTTAAACTCGGGAAGTCCCCCGGATAATCAAACAACATCCTGGTGGCATTATAAACCTCGTTTCCTAGCATCGCCCGGAATGAAAAGTCAAGGTTCCAGCGTTTATAAAAAGTAAGGTAATTCGACCAGCCCAACTCAACATCAGGAAGAGCAGTGCCTACAATCTCTCTTTGAGCATCAGCAATAATATCGGTATATCCTCCGGTTTTGGAACGATATGTCATCTTTCCGCCAACCATCCCTGTGTAAACCGGGAGATAAAAGGAGCCGAGGCTTTCACCGGCCATGATACCCAGCACCCAGGAACCGGTAAGGCCACGACCTGAAATATATCCTTCTTTTCTAACATCCCCTTCTTCAACACGACCTCCTAAGTCAAGCATTTTTTGCTGGTTATGTGCTGCATTGAGATTGGTTTTCCATTTGAAATTCGAACGATCTACCGCAAAAACCTGTAACAATAATTCAACACCCTTGTTTTCCATACTTCCGGCATTGCCCCATTTTATGCGGGCAACGTTTGGCGGAACAGGAACAATAAACTGTCCTAAGAGATCACTTGTTTTTTTCTGGTAAAGTTCAAGGGAGCCGCTAATACGATTCCTAACAAACCCGAAATCAAGTCCAAGATTTACCTCCTGAGTTTGTTCCCATTTAAGATCAGGGTTCGTGTTCCATTCTGGAGGAAAATTAATAACCGTACTGCCCGATTCAGGATCTGTGGCTGTTCCGGATGCTATTATAATTGTCTTGCTTCTGTACTCTCCAATTTCCTGATTACCGGATACACCATATGATGCCCGGATCTTAAGGTTACTGATAAAATCAACACTCTCCATAAAAGCTTCCCTGTGGATTGTCCATCCAAGAGCAGCAGTAGGAAACCATCCCCATTTATTGTTTTCTCCGAACTTTGTGGAACCATCCCGGCGTATTGAAGCACTTGCATAATATTTACTATCATAATTGTATTGTGCCCGGCCAAAGAAACCGATGAGTCTAGACATGTTTCTGTATGAAGATGTGCCATCCCTGTCGAGAAGTACAAGAGAACCGAGGTTATCAGCCCCCATGAAATCGGAATTCGCATTTAAAGCAGTAACCCCGAATCCATCGCTATTGGTCTCCTGCCAGGAGTGACCTGCTACCAGATTCAAATTATGCACATTGCCATAAACCTTGCTGTAAGAAAGATACGACTCCATCAATTTCTTGGTCTTGTTGTCATATGATCTTTTTGCTCTGCCGCTTGTGGTTGATGCCCATGATTCTCGAGGTTCGAAAATCTGATTTTCATGATCATCACGAGTGTAGCCTAAATTTACGGTGCCCACCATTCCTTTAAAAATCGTTAGATCGGCCTTCATACTTCCATAAAACCTTTTCGCATCCCGTATGTTTTGAACTTCATTAACGGTTGCCAAAGGGTTTACATAATTAAATTCCCTTTTAACCTGGTAAAAACTTCCGTCAGCATTATAAATAGGATCCGTTGGATTCCTTGAGTATGCCTGATAAAGTATGTCTTTTAGTCCGTAACCATTATAATCTTCATAGTCGTTCTTTTCAAAAGTCCCTGAAATACTGGAAGATATAATTAGTTTGTCGTTAAGCGCCTTTTGGGTGAGGTTGATCTTTCCGATGCTTCTTTCCTTTTCGGTGCCTTCGAGAATCCCCGTCCATTTGGATTGCGTTCCGGAAACATAGTAACTTGTTTTATCGCTACCGCCGGAATAATTCAAATTGTAAGAAGTGGAAAGTCCGGTTCTGAAGATGGCATCCTGCCAGTCTGTATCAGCTCCCCCATCCACAAACACCAATCCGTTATCGGCTGCAAATTGGCGAACCTCATCAGCCGAAAGAAGGTCAAGTCTGTTTGCTGCATTTTCTGCGGAGACTTTTACATTCAATTGCAGGACATTCTTTTCTGAAACGCCCGATTTTGTTGTAATAAGAATAACCCCATTGGAACCTTGTGAACCGTAGATGGCGGTTGACGCCGCATCTTTAAGAACGTTGAAGGTCGCAATATCTTCGGGAGAGATTGTGGTAGGATCTACTCCAGGAACACCGTCAACCACATAGAGCGGTTGGGTATTTGAATCAAACCCTGATGCTCCGCGAATCTTAACCGCATACCCTGCGTTGGGGTCACCTCCTTTTTTGGTAATCATAACACCGGCGATCTGACCCTGTATTGCCTGCAGGGGATCTGTTAGTGCGCCCCCTGTCATTTCTTCAGCTGATATCTGGGCCACAGCTCCGGTTTTATCGCTTTTTTTCTGCGTACCATAGCCAATAACCATAACCTCGTCCAGAGCAAGGGTTTCTTCGCTAAGGGCTATGTCTACAATAAGGTTCTCACCTACCGCCACTTCTTTGGTTGTGTAGCCGATAAAAGAGAAAATCAATGTCTGATCAGATGATGCTTTAATTGAATAAGTTCCATCGATGTCTGTTACTGTACCCTGTGTAGTTCCTTTAACAATTATTGTAACTCCTGGCAGTGCATAACCGGAAGCCTCGTCAGAAACGTGACCGGTTATAGTGTTAACCTGTCCAAAAAGTTGAAAGGGTATGAACATCAGAAACAAAAGGAACGTTTTCCACAATGGGCAAATACGTTGCTTCATTTTTTTAGGTTTTGTTTAGTTAATACTAGTAATTTAATAGATCTCTGAAACTTTTCCCGAAATTTCAAAAAATGGTTTTTAAACCGAGTGGCAAATTATGACATTCTAATATTTCTTTAATCAAAACTGTTACCTGAAAAGGCTAAAATTCAACGCAATCGACTCCGCAAACGTTTGCAATGGGGTGTTTTTGGATATGTTTTGGAGCATGGGGGGACGAATGGGGTAACGGAGGTAACGGAGGTAACGAGGTAACGGAGGTAACGAGGTAACGGGGTGACGGAGGTAACGGGGGTAACGAGGTAACGGGGTAACGAGGTAACGGGGTAACGGGGTAACGGAGGTAACGGGTTACAATGTATATGAAAGTTTTTGCATTAATGAACTTGTCATAATCCTGATTTTTTTTATTAGACCTCGCAACTCAGAAGCTTCAATGATATAATTAAGCTCCTTTGATATAATTATTTGCGTTTCCAATTCAGTCAGGGAACCTAAAGAAATACTAAGAAAATTTGTGAATTCCTTTTTGGATTTACGGCCTGCTCCTTCAGCAATATTCGATGGAATTGATATTGCTGATCGCCTCATTTGAGACACTAAAACAAACTTTTCTTCATCTGGAAATAATCTAGTTATTTTGTAAATTTCCTTTACGAGTAAAATAGATAATTTCCAAATTTCCAGATCTTCGTGACATTTCGTGAAAGTCATATTTTTTACTTTTTATTTTATTCTTAATGTCTTAAGAGTTCAATTTATCAGCGTTGCATTTAAAATAAAATCAAAAAAGTTCAAATTTTCAAATATCCACCCCGTTACCCCGTTACCTCGTTACTCCGTTACTCCGTTACTCCGTCACCCCGTTACCTCCGTTACCCCGTTACCTCGTTACTCCGTTACTCCGTTACTCCGTCACCCCGTCACCCCGTCACCCCGTTACTTATTAAATCCAATTCTTCTTTTTTTACTCCAAATTAACTATCTTTATCTACGCTAAAACTCCATGAAAACCCATCCTGTAACCATAAAAGATATAGCCCGTGAGCTGGGAATCTCTCCCTCTACGGTTTCGCGTGCGCTCAAGGATCATCCTGATATCAGTCCGCAAACGAAGTTACAGGTGCGCGAACTGGTTGATAAACTCAAGTACAAACCCAATGCCGTTGCCCTGAGTCTGAGGAGCCGAAAGACCAATATCATCGGGGTTATCGTACCCCAAATGGTTCATCATTTTTTCTCTTCCGTGATATCTGGCATTGAGGAGGAAGCTATCAGCGCAGGATATAACGTGATGATCTTCCAGTCGAACGAAAGCTACGAGCGCGAGTTGCTCAATGTTCAGGCCTTGCTTGCCAGCCGGGTTGACGGAGTTTTGGCCTCCATTTCGAAAACCACACGGAAGTTTGCACATTTCAAGGAATTAATGGAAAACGAGATCCCGGTGGTATTGTTCGATCGTGCCAGTGATGAGCTTGATACCGACAAGGTTATTGTTGACGACTTTGCAGGAGCCTTTGATGCAGTGGAATACCTCATAAAAACAGGCTGTCGGCGCATCGCGCATTTTGCCGCGCCACAGCACCTTAAAATCGGGTACCTCAGGCAACGGGGCTACATCTCCGCCCTGGAGAAAAATGGCATAATGGTTGACGACGAGCTGATTGTTAAATGCGATACCCACGACGAAGCGCTGGAAACAACAGCTAAGGTCATGGCTCTTGCAAATCCCCCGGATGCCGTCTTTGCCGTCAACGACCTTACGGCAGCCGGAGTATTGAAAGTGCTCAAGCGACTTCATCTTCGTGTCCCGGAGGATATTTCGGTGGTGGGTTTTACTGACGGACTTGTTTCAACTGTCACCGACCCTCCTATGACAACAGTAAGCCAGCATGGGTTTGAGATGGGACAGATTGCAGCAAAAATCCTCCTACAGCGTATCGAGTCGGGCATTGAAAACTTCAAGCCCGTTACCGAGGTGCTGAAGACGGATCTGATTGTCAGGGAGTCTACGAAGAGTCTGGGCTCCTCTCCCCCCTCCCCAACCCCTCCCCAGGATGGGCGGGGCTAGACTTTTGTATGCCCCTCCCCAACCCCTCCCCCTGAGTGGGCGGGGCCAGACTATCGCAGGAATCGGGAGGGATGGTATGGAGTAGGATTGTAAAATCAACATTTGTTGCTGTATTTGGCTGCCCCTCCCCAACCTCCCGCAATGCGGGAGGTTGGGGAGGGGCTTCAGGCGACAAACACGATTCCTTCAACCTTCTCCAGCCCTGCGATTGACTAGCCCCGCCCACTCAGGGGGAGTGCCTGTCCCGCAATGCGGGAGGTTGGGGAGGGGCAACATGCGCAAAACGCAATACCTGCCATCCTTCTTCATTTATGTGAAAGTCTAGCTCCCTCCCATTGCCAAATGGCGCAAATATAGTGGGAGTGCCTGTCCCGCACTGCGGGAGGTTGGGGAGGGGCATACGATAGTCTGGACTCACCCACCCAGGGAAAAGATCAGGAGCAGCCGAAAAATAAATTTCCCGCCCCCGCAATCGTTTGAAACAAGCCCTGCAGCGCTAATCCGTCTTCAACGAAAAATCTTTTTTGACAGAATACTTGCATTATCAGTTTCTTTTTTAATATTTTTGACGCAGGAACAATCTTCTTTCCCGAAAAAAAATACAAGATTTCTGATACCGTTTGTTCCTGCGGTTGTAATTGTATTATCTAAACTCCCCCCATTTTTTGGGAATAAAATCATTTACATGAATAAGCCAAAGCTTTCTTTTTGGCAAATCTGGAATATGAGTTTCGGGTTTCTCGGGATTCAATTTGGATTTGGATTGCAAAATGGCAATGTGAGCCGTATTTTTCAGACGCTTGGAGCCGATATCGACCAGATTCCTATTCTCTGGATTGCTGCTCCCGTAACCGGTCTGATTATTCAGCCTATCATCGGACATCTGAGCGACAATACCTGGAACCGGCTGGGACGAAGAAGGCCCTACTTCCTTGTGGGCGCGCTGCTGGCATCAATTTCATTGCTGTTCATGCCGAATTCCCCATCTCTTTGGATTGCGGCCGGAACACTTTGGATCATGGATGCATCCATCAACATCACCATGGAACCTTTTCGCGCTTTCGTGGGCGACATGCTCCCGGAAAACCAGCGAACCCTTGGATTCACCATGCAGAGCTTCTTTATCGGTATTGGCGCGTTTGTTGCCTCCTGGATGCCCTACGTGATGGCTAATTGGTTCAACTTCTCAAATGTGCCCGATCATGCAGGGGCTTTGCCGGAAACTGTTATTTACTCATTCTATTTCGGGGGAGCCGTGTTCATGCTCGCCGTGGCATGGACGGTCTTCAGAACCCGCGAATACTCGCCCGAGCAAATGGCTTCTTTCGAAGACCACAAGCGTGCTGCCGAAGCCGATGTTACCACAGACCATGACCCGGTGAGCAAATACCTTCGCCGCGGAATCATTTGGACTATCGTGGGCTTGGTCCTTATACTTCCGGTTTACCGCTTGCAACTCGAGAAAGAATTATACATCCTTGCTCTTGGCTTCGGGGTGTTTGGCGTTTTGCAGCTACTCAGCGCCGGACTGATTGCCTCGCAGAACTTTAAGAACGGACTCGTTTCCATTATCACAGACTTGTACCGGATGCCTACAACAATGAAGCAACTGGCCTTTGTGCAGTTTTTCTCCTGGTTTGCGCTGTTTTCGATGTGGATCTATACCACATCCGCCGTTACGGGACATATCATCGGGACTTCCGACACCACCTCACAGGCATACAACGATGGCGCCGACCTGGTAAGCGGTATGTTTGGCTGGTACAATCTTTTTGCAGCGGGCTTCGGTCTTTTGCTCCTTCCCTTACTTGCCCGGCTTACCAACCGTAAAATCACACATTCCATTGCCTTAGTTGTAGGGGGATTGGGACTGATCTCCATCTATTTTCTCAAAGATCCCCAAATGATGATTTTCTCGATGGTGGGTGTCGGTCTTGCCTGGTCGAGCATCCTGGCAATGCCATACGCCATCCTCACGGGATCGCTCCCCCAGAAAAAAATGGGTGTTTATATGGGGATTTTCAACTTCTTCATCGTTATCCCCCAGATTCTCGCTGCCACCATCCTTGGATTTATGGTTAAAGACCTTTTCCATGAAGAAAGTATTTATGCGCTGGTAGTTGGTGGCTTGTCTATGATTGTAGCCGCCATCCTGGTTGTTTTTGTCAAGGACAGCAAATCCCCCGAAAAAAATAAAGCTTAAAATGAAAGAATATTATAAAAAAGACGAGTGGAAAATAATTGAAGAAGGATTCAATCCTGACATGCACGAAGCCTCTGAAAGCATATTCAGTCTGGGCAACGGCCGCATGGGACAACGGGCCAACTTCGAGGAGAAATATTCAGGGAAATCGCTTCAGGGAACTTATATAGCGGGAGTTTATTATCCCGACAAAACCCGCGTGGGCTGGTGGAAAAACGGTTATCCGGAATATTTCGCCAAAGTGCTTAACGCACCCAACTGGATCGGAATTCTTGTTGAGGTAGATGGCCTGTCGCTGGATCTTAACACGGTAAAAGTGAGGGATTTTTGCCGTGAGCTCGACATGAAGCAGGCTTGCCTGAGGCGATCGTTTATCGCTGTTTTCCCCAATGGCTACGAGATTGAGGTAAAAACCAGCCGTTTTTTAAGTATTGTGAATGATGAACTCGGAGTTATTCGGTATTCCGTTAAGGCGCTTAATTTCGGGGGAACGATACATTTTACCCCCTTTATCGATGGCGATATACGGAACGAGGATTCGAACTACGATGAGCAGTTTTGGGACACCCTTGAATGCAAGGTCGATAACGCCAGTGCATATCTCCTCGCCAAAACCCGGAAATCGGAATTCCTGGTAGGGATGACGATGCTTTATGAGGTAACCAAAAACAATTCCATTCTGAAGCTTAGCCCGGAGGCAATCCGCAACGATAAATATGTTGCAAGTCAGGTAAGCATCGAGGTTCAGAAAAATGATGAAGTTGAGGTCTTCAAATATGTTTCCGTTTTAAGTTCGCTCAACCACTCCTCCCCCGGTAAAATTGCAATAAACGGCCGTAAGGTAGCTGAGGAAGGACTTCAGAGAAAGTACGACTCCCTCTTTAAGGATCACATCGCTGCCTGGGATGAGAAATGGCTTCACAGCGACATCATCATTAAGGGCGACGAGGCAGCGCAACAGGGTATTCGCTTTAATATCTTTCACCTCAACCAGACCTACACCGGTAAGGACGAGCGGCTCAATATTGGTCCGAAAGGCTTTACCGGCGAGAAATATGGCGGCAGCACTTACTGGGATACCGAGGCTTTTCTGATACCTTTTTACCTGAGCACCGCACCTCAGAATGTTGCACGAAATCTGTTGGTGTATCGTTACAAGCATCTGGGAAAAGCCATGGAAAATGCCGAAAAGCTCGGGTTTCATTCGGGAGCGGCCCTTTATCCCATGGTAACCATTAATGGCGAAGAATGCCATAACGAATGGGAAATCACGTTTGAGGAAATACATCGCAACGGCGCTATAGCTTTTGCGATTTACAACTATATCCGTTACACCGGTCGTGAGGAATACCTGGCCGAATATGGCCTGGAGGTGCTTATCGGCATATCACGCTTCTGGAAACAGCGGGTGAACTGGTCGGATGTAAAGGGACAGTATGTGATGCTGGGAGTTACCGGTCCGAATGAATATGAAAACAACG
>JAIFNN010000098.1 GCA_020047715.1 Bacteroidota bacterium
GCGGCTGCGGCTGTGGCGGTTGCATGTACAACATCACCCACAGTATATCCCATTACGATGGTTTCATCTGCAACTTTACGATTTATTGTTCTGGTGTTGCTTTTACCTTCATGACTGGAAACATACTCCATTCCGGCTTTAAGCATCGATTTATTCTGGCTTACAATTTTTGATGTAAAGGAATAATTGCCAGAAGTTATCTTTAAGAGATAAATCCCGCTTCCTATCCCCGTCAGTCGGTAGGAGTGACTGCCTGCAGCCAGAATATCCCTTTGGCCCATTACCAGTTTCCCGGTGAGGTCGTACAATCCAACATTAACCTGACCATTGGTCTCTGTTTCAAAATCAAATGTACAAAAACCGTTTACCGGATTTGGGTGGATATTTACTTTGTTAATGCTTGAAGCTGGCAATTCGTTTATCCCAATTGTACCAGACAAATGCAGAATATCGCTGCCTGACATGGTAAGACTGGTCCCTTTGGTGAGGTTTTCTACCAGAATTGCAGTGATTTCAGCGCCTCCTCCGGCCCCTGAAAAACTAATCATGTAATTTTGTGCGTGCATAGAAACTACAGCGAGTGCAGCTGCAAGAGTAATGAGAATTCTTTTCATAAGGTGAGTTTTATATTATGTTTCTTGCCCTTTCCTGGACTGGATAACCGAGCGGACTTTTCTGAATAATTCTTTTTCACAATAAAAATAAAAACTGCACAGGTCATTTCCTAATAATGAAGGATTTATATTTTGCGGTTTGCTTCAAAATCAATTGATTTTATTTTCTTATGCTTTTATGCGTGTTTCTGTCCCAATTCCGTTCTTGCGGGTTCAACTATTTCATTAATCCCAATTTTTGCCTAATTTCGCGCTCCCATTTGTTTAAAAATATCCATGGATCTCAACACCGAAATAAAAAAGCGCCGCACCTTCGCCATCATCTCCCACCCCGATGCCGGAAAAACAACCCTTACCGAGAAGTTTCTTCTTTTCGGGGGAGCTATCCAGGTCGCCGGAGCTGTGAAAAGCAACAAGATAAAAAAAACGGCAACCTCCGACTTTCTGGAAATCGAGAAACAGAGAGGTATTTCGGTGGCCACTTCCGTTATGGCTTTCGATTACAAAGGACTGCGCATCAACATCCTGGATACTCCCGGCCACAAAGATTTTGCCGAAGACACCTTCCGCACCCTCACAGCTGTTGACAGCGTAATCCTGGTTATCGACTCGGTAAAGGGAGTTGAAGAACAAACACTCAAACTGATGGAAGTCTGCCGGATGCGAAATACCCCGGTGATGGTTTTTATCAACAAAATGGATTCCGAGGGAAAAGATACATTCGACCTTCTGGATGAGGTCGAGAAACAGCTTTCAATACATACCATTCCCCTTACATGGCCTATCGGACAAGGTAGTCGCTTCCACGGTGTTTATAATATTCACAGGCAGAACCTTAATCTTTTCGAGGGAAACAAAAGTCAGAAATCGAACGACATCATAAATATCGCAGATGTATTCGATAGCGAAATCGAAAAATACGTTCCTGAAAAACTGGTTGAAAAACTGAGGGAAGACATTCACCTGATAAGTGAGGTATACGAAACCCTGGATGTGAACGACTACCTCGACGGCAACGTTGCCCCGGTTTTCTTCGGCAGTGCCATTAACAATTTTGGAGTAAAGGAACTGCTGGATACTTTCTGCGAGCTGGCTCCCAGTCCGCGTGCACGCCAGGCAAGTGAGAGAATTGTTGAGCCCACAGAAACAAAACTTACCGGCTTCGTTTTTAAAATCCATGCCAATCTTGATCCCAACCACAGAGACCGCATCGCTTTTCTCCGCATCTGTTCGGGAACCTTTGAGCGAAACAAATTTTATTATCATGTCCGTCAGGAGAAAAAGCTCCGTTTCCCCTCCCCTGCCAGCTTTATGGGAAATGCCAAAAGCATCATCGAGGAAGCTTTTCCGGGGGATGTGGTAGGCCTTTACGACAGCGGAAACTTCAAAATCGGCGACACCATGACTGAGGGAGAAATTCTTCAGTTCAAAGGTATTCCGAGCTTCTCCCCCGAGATATTCCGGGAGGTAGTAAACAGGGACCCCTTTAAAACCAAACAGCTGGATAAGGGCGTAAGGCAGCTTACCGAAGAAGGGGTGGCACAGATGTTTATTCAGCAGCAGGGAAACAAGAAGATCATTGGTACGGTTGGAGAACTGCAGTTCGATGTAATAAAATTCAGATTGGAGCACGAATATGGCGCCAAATGCACGTTCTCTCCCCTGAATTATCACAAGGCATGCTGGATTACCACCCAAGACAAAGCCTCGCTTGAGAATTTCATTCTAAGGAAATCCGATCATATGGCATACGACAAGGAGAACAACCCCGTGTTTTTTGCCGATAGCGAATGGACCCTGCGCACGGCGATGGAGACTTTTCCTGCGCTTACCTTCCATACAAGTTCGGAATTTAAGAATTAGAGGATTCATGCACTTAATTAGTGCATAATGTTTATTTTTACTGAAAATAAACTCCCATGGACAAATTATTTGAACAGTTTAAGAAACTTATAAAAAAGACAGATAGTAGCTTCTTCCGCTACATTTATGCAGAGATCAACTGGAAAAATCGAATGATTGGACTTACCGGACCGCGCGGAGTAGGGAAGACAACCTTGGTTTTACAGCATATTAAAAAGTACCTCAATCCATCCGAGACGCTTTATGTGACCGCTGAGGATTTTTACTTTGCCGATAACAAGCTGATTGATTTAGCTGGTACGTTTGTAAACCATGGTGGAAAATATCTATTCATTGATGAAATTCATAAGTATAAAGATTGGGCAAAAGAATTGAAGTTAATTTATGATTATCACTCGGAATTAAATGTAGTATTTACCGGTTCATCGGTCTTGGATATCAAAAAAGGGGCCTCGGACCTGAGTCGCAGAGCTGTAATGTACAATATGCAAGGCTTGTCTTTTCGGGAGTATTTACAATTGTTTCATCAAATATCCCTCAAGCCCTATACTTTGGAAGAAATCTTGGACCTTAAGGTGGAAATTCCCGAAATCGCCCATCCGCTCCCTTTGTTTTTCGACTATTTAAGAAGAGGTTACTATCCTTTCGCAATCGAAGAAAATTTTGAACAAAGGCTGCAACAGGTCGTGATTCAAACTTTAGAAACAGATATCCCCTTATATGCCGGAATGAATGTGTCAACAGGAAGGAAATTAAAGCAATTGCTGGCTATTATCGCGAAAAGCGTACCGTTTAAGCCCAATATGATTAGTATTGCCAGCGCACTTTCGGCAAGCAGGAACAATATTGCCGATTATTGTCTGTTTATTGAGGAAGCCGGAATGATTGCTCAACTAAGGAATGCTACCGGAGGAATAAAAGGATTAGGTAAAGTGGATAAGATTTACTTAGACAATACGAATTTGATATACAGTTTGGCAAACGATAACTCAAATACCGGAAACATCAGAGAAACGTTTTTTTTGAATCAGCTTAGGGTAAAGTATGATGTGATGGCTTCTCCGTTTGCAGATTTTAAGATCGGTGATTATACTTTTGAGGTAGGGGGAAAGAATAAAGGACAGAAGCAAATTCAAAATATTGATAAGGCCTTCATCGCAAAAGACGACATTGAGTCTGGATTTTTGAATACGATTCCTCTCTGGCAGTTTGGGCTAAGCTATTGATTGAATAGAGCTCTTTTCTATTCCGTATTGCAATTCAGCCAATGTAATAGAAGATATCCCAATATCACCAACCGTGAAATTTTTGAATTTCTCAAAAACAACAATAGGTTTTTTTTTTGATGATATAGATGCAGATGTTTGTGTCAAGCAAATAATCCATCAGTCGAATGATTCTCTTTTTTGTTGTTCTGGTTGTTTTCTTTCATTCATAAAATCTGTAGTGAATGAGTCTCTGCTTTCTATCAGATTTCGCCACGGGTCATGATATGGAATAACATAAATTGTATTTCCAACTTCCTTGAGATAAACTTTGTCATCTTTTATCCTCATTTTTTTCGGAATTATAATGGCCTGAGCTCCTTTATTATTCTTAATGTCAATTACGAGAACTACCACCCATCAGCGGCGGGTGTAGTTCAACATACACTCCTCTCCGGGTTCCCCAGAAATCGGGACGGGCATTGCAGGCTGTTCAGAGTCCTTCTATTAGGTTTAGTTTTCAGTTACATCGACATAAATCCTTTCCCAAAACTTTGGTTCCATTACAATAATATCATCACTGGTATAGGGTATATTATCCGCTCCCGCATAAATCTGAATAATATTTTCGTTTGGAAAACCGAGGGTTGAAATATATGTTTTCGTTTGTTCCGGCAGCGGTGGCGTCATTGTCCACTCCTTGAAATGCGAACTTCTTATATAGCGCGACCAACTGTTGCCCAGAATAGTTCCTTCTGTAACATAAGTACTATCTGTCATTCCAAAATAAATTCGGATCTCGTTGTTAAGTTGGCTTAATTCATCTACAGGTTCATAAAGTGGTCTTAACTCAGTTGTTAAAATATTTCCTTCTTTTTGTGAAAATTGGGGGTAAAACTGATTAAGTTGAATATTTGTGTATTCCACAGGCAATTCAATAACCTGTTTTAAGCCCATTCCCACCCACAAGAATTTGAATGTAACATCTTCTCGAAAAGAAGCTCCTTGTCCATCAGGATTTTCCATCATATCCCCATTTAGCACTGGTATTACCTTAAGTGTGGCTCCATTTGAAAAATCGGCTGTAATATTCCCTACAGAAAGTCCGGCAATGGTCATAAAGCTACCACCCAAATTCCCATGAATCGTATCATCATGAAATCGTACCGCTCCTAGTTCTCCAATAAAACTCGATGGCGTTATTGTGGTGATAAAATCTCCAAACTGGGTGTATATATATTCATTCACTTTTTGAAGTGATTTTAGTTTGCCACTATAGGCATCATTTGTAACCCTGATTGTCTGTCTGGTATTACCATATTTTTCTTTTTTACAACCCCCAAAAAGAAAAATTCCGACAATAATTAGATATAAATATTTCAAATTTCAATATTTATGGATATAA
>JAIFNN010000209.1 GCA_020047715.1 Bacteroidota bacterium
TTCAACCTTCGCAGGCCGACTATTTTCAGTCGACCAAAGGGGGTGGCCATGGCGACTATCGATTATTGGTGCTTGCGCCGGCTTCTGTTCAGGAAATGTCGGACTTTGTTAAGCTAGGCTTCGAACTGGCTTTTAAATACCGCAATCCGGTTTTAATACTCAGCGATGGAGTTATTGGCCAGATGATGGAGAAAGTAGAGCTTTTCGAACAGCAGCCCAGAGTTACGGTCTACGATCCGGCATGGACGGTAACAGGCAAGCCAAAAGAAAGAGAACGGAATATCGCCACTTCTCTCGATCTTGACCCCTATCGCCAGGAAAAGCATAATCATAAGCTACAGGCGAAATACAACGCCATGGAGGAAAACGAAGTGCGCTTTGAGGAATTCGACTGTAAGGATGCAGAATACCTTATTGTTGCTTACGGCTCCAGCGCGCGTATCAGCCAGAAAGCGGTGCAGCTCGCTCGGGCCAAAGGCATAAAAGCAGGGTTGTTCCGCCCAATCACGCTTTTCCCATTCCCAAAACAGGAAATTAGTGCGCTTGCTTCGCAGGTTAAAGGAATCCTGTCAGTTGAAATGAGCGCCGGTCAAATGATTGAAGATATTCAACTCGCAGCCGCAGGAAAAGTAAATGTTCAGCATTTTGGCCGTTACGGGGGAGTTATCCCGGCTCCGGACGAAGTACTGGAAGCACTCGAACTTTTAATTTCAGGAGGTTCAAAATGAACTTGAAAGATATCATTAAACCGGAAAATCTGGTTTACAGTAAAACACCTTTGCTTACCGACAATGTAATGTCGTACTGTCCGGGTTGCAGCCATGGTACCGCTCACAGAATTATCATGGAAGTGATTGAAGAAATGGGTATCCAGTCTGAAACCATCGGCGTTGCACCGGTTGGATGTTCAGTGCTCGCGTATGAGTTTATGAATATCGACATGGCTCAGGCGGCCCATGGTCGCGCACCTGCAGTGGCAACAGGGATCAAGCGTTGCTGGCCGGATAAATATGTTTTCACATACCAGGGCGATGGCGATCTTGCTGCAATAGGCACAGCAGAGACTATTCACGCTTGCAATCGGGGCGAGAATATTATGATTGTTTTTATCAATAACGGAATCTACGGGATGACAGGCGGTCAAATGGCTCCAACCACATTGCCGGGTATGAAATCATCAACTTCCCCCTTTGGCAGAGATGTCGCATCCATGGGTAACCCAATAAAAATGACCGACCTCGTTGCACAACTCCCCGGAACATACTACGTTACCCGCCAGGCAGTTCATAAACCGGTGAACGTGCGTCGAACCAAAAAGGCTATCCGTATCGCACTCGAAAACCAGAAACTCAACAAAGGCTTGTCATTTATCGAGATTGTGTCGAGCTGCAACTCCGGCTGGAAAATGACTCCCGTTCAGGCAAATATCTGGATGGAAGAAAATATGATACCATTTTATCCCTTGGGTGACTTAAAAGTTGATGGTGAACTCGTAAAGAAATAATCCGAAAAAAGCTATACTAATGACTGAAGAAATTATCATTGCCGGTTTTGGTGGACAAGGTGTACTTTCTATGGGGAAAATTCTGGCCTATAGTGGAATCATGCAAGACATGGAAGTTAGCTGGATGCCATCCTACGGACCGGAAATGAGAGGTGGAACAGCTAACGTAACCGTTATTATAAGCGATGAAAGAGTAAGTTCCCCGATTTTAAACCAATTCGATTCGGCAATTATTCTTAACCAACAGTCGATGGATAAATTTGAATCCAAAGTCAAGCCGGGAGGGGTTCTTTTGTACGATGGAAATGGGATTACCCGCCATCCTGAACGCAAGGACATCAAAATCTTCAGGGTCGATGCTGCGGAGGAAGCTGCCCGACTGTCGACAACCAAAACCTTCAATATGATTGTCCTTGGAGGCTTCCTGAAAATCAAGGATGTGGTAAAAATGGAAAACGTGATCAAAGGAATAAAGAAATCCCTGCCCGAACGGCACCATCATCTCATTAAGGTTAATGAAGATGCAATTAAACGGGGAATGGAAATTGTTTACCCCGTTAAGAACTGAGGCCAATTCCAAAAACATTCCCATAAGTTTAATTACCTGATGATAAAACCCAGGTATTAATTCTCGTTCTCAATAGCTACGCCCTTGGCGAACCTTTATAGGGATTTCTAATAGTCAAGCGTCAGAATCCTTCCTTCGGTGAAGTTGAAGAATTTTTCCTTGTTGGCAATCTGAACCCCGGGCATCACGTCTTCGGGAGTCTTCCCGGCCACCTTCAGGCAGGTTGGGCACACCATAATCGTTACCCCTTTGTCGATAAGTGTTTTAAGTTGCTCTCTTGAAGAGGTGAATCCGTCGTGGCAGATATCCACCGTGTCGTTCAGAACGGCATAAACTCCTTTGATATCAAAGTAAATCAGTACGTCCTTGTCGGCTACCATCATCTCTGCCATTTTAAGCGGCATCAGCACACTGTGGGAATCATCCGGACCGGAAGAAATATGAATAAAAACACCGTCTTTCGGTTTTTCAGTTAGGGATGGAGTCGTCTGACAGGAAATCAGAACAAGAAATGCGGGAAGAAGAGCGATTAATCTTTTCATGATGTTACTTTTTGGTTTAAAGCTTATTTATTACATTTTATTGGCAATAGTTCGTTAATCTTTTGTTTCAATCAAAGAAGCAATCCCTATAATTCTCGGGACGCAAAGTTTAGGTTATCAAATTTTTACAATTCTTTATAAGTATTTGATAGTGAGCGCGCTATATAATACTATCAAACAATTTACTGGTAGATGCTTATTAAAAACGTTTCGGCTAAGACCGGATCTGTGCGCCAGTTTCCTTTTCCAACATATGGGCAATGTTGCCCATTATCTTTTCAATCTGTTGATCCGTAAGGGTTTTCTCGTCATCCCGCAAAATAAAGCTGATGGCGTAGGATTTTTTGCCGGCAGCAATTTTGTCTCCCTCGTAAACATCAAAAAGAACTATGTTTTTCAATAACTTTTTTTCGGCCTTTAAACTTGCATTTCTGATTTCATCAAAAGTAACCGTTTTTTCCAAGACCATGCTCAAATCCCTCTTAACTTCAGGATATTTGGGCAAGCCCACAAATCGGGTTGTGTGTTTTTTAAGCTCTTTCATTACAAAATCGAAATTGAAATCGGCAAACCATACATCCTGCTTGATATCAAACCGGTTACAATGGTCTTTGCTCACTTTGCCGAACGACACCAAAGTCTTGTTGTTGAGATTGATATCCAATCCCTCTGAAAAATAGCCCGATTGGGTTGTTGCCATCTTCAGGGCTTCTGTATTGAAGCCAAGTCGTTTTAGAATCAGTTCGGTAAATGCTTTCAGCTGATAGAAATTGCTCGGGGAGGAGGGCGAGTTCCAGTTGGCTTCGTGTTTATCTCCCGAAAGCAACAAAGCGAGATGCGACTCTTCAAAATATTTGTCGTGTGGATTCTCACTGAGCTTTTCAGTGAGAAGATAGGTATTGCCAAATTCATACAGTCTGAGGTTGGCGTTTTTGCGGTTGATATTGTAAATCAGGGATTCAAGTGCTCCAAAGAGCAGGTTTTTTCTCATCGCATTCAAGTCGGAGCTCAGCGGGTTCGAAATCCGCACAAGTTGTTTGTCGGCTTTTGCTTCCTGCTCGTAATAAGCTGACTTGGTAAGAGAATTGGACATTATTTCGAGAAATCCGTTGCTGCTCAATAAATCAGAAACGAGATTAACTACTTTATCCTTGTCGGGCTTGTTGATGTAGGAGAGCGAGGAGTGAACCGTTTCTCCGATTTGAATGTTGTTGTAGCCATAGATCCTCAGGATTTCCTCGATTACATCAGCTTCGCGGCGCACATCAACCCGGTAAGGGGCAACATGCAATTTCAGATCCGTTGAGGTTTCCTCGATGATTTTAATATCGAGAGAGGCAAGAATCTTCTTGATCTTCTCTTTTTCGATCTCCTGACCAATCAAACGGCTTACATTCGCAAACGAAAGATTCACTTCGAAATCGGCAACAGGTGAAGGATATACATCCACCACCCCGGAGGATATGGAGCCTCCGGCAAGCTCTTTAATTAATAGAGCAGCTCTCTTTAGGGCCGGGATGGTAATATTGGGATCCGACCCTCTCTCAAAGCGAAAGGAAGAATCGGTATTCAGCATGTGTCTGCGGGCTGTTTTGCGAACATGAACCGGGCTGAAACAGGCACTTTCCAAAAAGATATTTTTGGTCTCGTTTTTGACTCCGGACCTTGCTCCCCCGAAAACACCTGCGATACACATACCTTCATTGGCGTTGCATATCATCAGATCTTCCGACGACAGTTTGCGCACGGCTTCGTCGAGAGTTGTAAAGTGAGTGCCTTCGGCGAGTGTTCTAACCACTACTTTATTCCCGCTTATCTCATCCGCATCAAACGCATGCAAAGGCTGACCGGTTTCGTGAAGCACAAAATTGGTAATATCGACTACATTGTTGATGCTTTTCAGTCCAATAGCATTAAGTCTGTTTTTGAGCCATTCGGGGGAGGATTTGATTTCCACACCGCTGATGGTGATTCCACTGTATCGGATGCACGCTTCATGGTTCAATACTTCAACCGGAATTGAAAGGCTGTTATTATCGGATTTGAATCTGGACAGATCTGGGAATTTAAGTTCCACTTTCTGCGACTGGGCCAGATAGGCTGCTAAGTCGCGAGCTACCCCGAAATGCGATGCCGCGTCGATTCGGTTTGGCGTAAGGCCGATTTCCATAACAAAATCGCTCTCCACTTTAAAATATTCGGAGGCTGGTGTTCCGGGGATTGCCGAGGGATCGAGAATAAGGATGCCGTCATGTGAATGGCCAAGCCCGATCTCATCTTCGGCGCAAATCATTCCTTCAGAAACTTCGTCGCGTATTTTCGATTTTTTAATTGTGAAGCTTTCGTCACCATTGTATAAAACGGTTCCTACAGTTGCTACCGGCACTTTTTGCCCGGCCCTCACGTTGGGAGCCCCGCAAACCACCTGCACTGGTGCACCGTTCCCCAGGTTTACGGTTGTAACACTTAATTTGTCGGCGTTTGGATGTTTCACGCAGGTTAGAACTTCTCCAACAACAATTCCTTTTAAACCACCCTTAACGCTTTCAAATTCCTCCAGACTCTCAACCTCCAGCCCAATGCTGGTGAGAATTTTAGAGGTTTCTTCAGGGGAGGGGATGGGGCTGATATATTGTTTCAGCCAATTGTATGAAATTTTCATTTTTTATCTTCTTAAGAGCACAAAAATATAAAAAAAACAGGCTCGAGGGAGCAATGCTCGGAATTTATAATACAGACATTGCTAATTCCTGATTTCTTCTCCCTTTAAGGCTGGGTATGAACCTAATAATCGAATTGCTTTCGAATCCTCCAAATACTATTGTTTCTTCCTTTTTAATGAATATTTTTGTGATACTCTAAAACGTAACATTATTGACCGTTAAATATAATGCGGATTTGTTGTAACTGCAGAATTTTTAAGCGGACAGCAATGAAAACTTAAAATGCATTTTAAAGGGATTTATGACTGGAAGTCTCAATGAGCGATAAGGTTTTTGTTAGTAGCAAAGCAACTATTCGCGTTAGAAGAGCCTTTTCACGCTGGTACAACGGCATAATTGGAGTTTTACAGTGGACACATTTACTAATAAGGAAAAGAATTGAATAAGGACAGATTAATACTCGTATCAAACGACGATGGGGTTGAGGCCAAAGGCCTGAAAACATTGATTGATGTGGCCTCCCGTTTTGGAAAGGTTGTTGTTGTTGCTCCTGCGGAGGCTATGTCGGGAATGTCGCACGCTATTACCATAAAAAATCCCCTGCGGGCTAAAAGGCTGCAGAAAAGTTCCTCCCATGAAATTTACAGTTGCCAGGGTACGCCAGTTGATTGCGTTAAGCTGGCCTTAAACCAACTCCTTCATGGTCGTGTGCCCGACCTTGTGTTGTCAGGAATCAACCACGGTTCCAATTCATCCTCCAGCGTAGTGTATTCGGGCACCATGGCTGTGGCAATGGAAGGTTGCATCAACCAGATTCCTTCAATTGGCTTCTCTCTGTTAAGCTATGATCCCGATGCCGACTTTTCCACAGCAGGCCGAATTGCAGAGAAAGTAATTGATAATGTGATTAATAACGGCCTTCCCAATGGCGTTTGCCTGAACGTGAACGTTCCTGATGTTTCGTTTGAAAAGGTTAAGGGAATAAAGGTCTGCAGGCAGGCTAAAGGCCTTTGGAAAGAGGAGTTTGTAAAACGAGTTGACCCCCATCAGGCAGAGTATTATTGGCTTACGGGCTATTATCTGAACCTGGAAGAAGAATCCGACGATACCGATGAGCATGCCCTTGCCAATGATTATGCGAGCGTGGTGCCCATCAAAATCGATATGACTGCCTATAATGCTATGGACGAAATTAAAACATGGAGATTCTAAAATTGAAAAAGACTTTCATAAATTCATTTTGGTTCGGGCTCACTACAGGTGTCATCGCCCAATTGATCGGTTTTTACATTATATTGCTGATAAATAAGTCAGTATTGGGATACACCGAGAGATCGGTTTTCGATTTTCTTGCATACCTTTTTGATTTCGAAACCGGCCGATCGCAGATTATACCAAAGCTGCTTAGCTTGTCGTTGCTTGCCGATTTGTTGCTGTTTTTTGTCTATATATGGACTGAAAAGCTCAATGCTGGCAAGGGAGTTATTGGCTCGGCGTTTCTTTTGGGGATCGCAATCATCATTTTAAAATTCGTTTGAACGGGATGCGATACTACCTTATAGCCGGAGAAGCCTCGGGCGACCTGCATGGTTCTAACCTGATGAAGGCTTTGAAAGAAACCGATCCCCAGGCCGAGTTTCGGTTCTATGGGGGGGATCTGATGAAGTCCGTTGGGGGAACTTTGGTGAAGCATTACAGGGAAATGGCTTTTATGGGATTCGTGGATGTTCTTGCCAACATTCGCACGATTGCCCGGAATCTGCGAATCTGCAAGGGGGATATCCTCGACTTTAATCCCCACGTGCTGATACTTGTCGACTATGCCGGTTTCAACCTTCGAATTGCGGAGTTTGCCCACGAAAATTCAATAAAAACCATGTATTATATTGCTCCCAAGGTTTGGGCATGGAAAAAGAAAAGAATTGAGAAACTGAAAAAATTTGTTTTCCGACTTTTTGTTATTTTTCCTTTTGAACTTGGCTATTTTCGGGAAAACGGCATGGAAGTAGAGTTTTATGGAAATCCCCTGAAAGACGCTTTATCGGAGTTTCAAAAAAACACCGATCCGGAAAGCGATTTCAGAAAAGAGAATCAACTCTCCCATAAACCCATTATCGCGCTGCTTAGCGGCAGCCGAAGGCATGAAATCAGTCGTTGCTTGCCGGAAATGGTTAAAGCCACCGAGAAATTTTCTGATTTCGAGTTTGTTGTGGCCGGGGCACCATCAATTTCCGAAGAGCATTACCGGAAAATTCTCGGGGATCGTGACATTAAGATTGTTTATAACAAAACCTACAGCCTACTGCAGAATGCCTACGCAGCTGTAGTTACCTCCGGCACGGCTACCCTTGAAACCGCATTGTTCAGGGTTCCACAGGTGGTTATCTTCAAAACCGGTCCGATTACATACATTATCGGTTGGCTGCTGATTAAGATAAGATTTTTTTCACTAGTAAACCTGATCGCCGAAAGGGAGTTGGTTAAGGAACTCCTGCAATTCAACCTGGCAAGGGATATAGCGACTGAGCTAAGTCAAATCTCAGTTGAAAGCAAAAGACGATTCGAAATACTTGAGGGTTACGAACAAATCATCACTTCGCTTGGGGTTGACGGCACATCAGACAGGATAGCAAAAAGAATATGGGAATTAACAGGGGAAGAATCTTGAGATTGCTTTTAAATCTTGTGCTGGTCTGGTTTTTCACATTCAGGCTTGCTGCACAGGAGGTCAGGATCGGTCTTTTCGATGACCAGTCCGCTAAAACCATTGTTTTTCATTGCGTCGGTGGATCATACCATGCCTATGGGGATTCTGAATTCTACCGAGAGATAAATATCGGTGAGCTCATTTACGTCAGCTTGATGGATGGGAAACTGCTGCTTATGGATGGGGAATTGCATTGGGGCGCTTTCAATCGGTTGGAGATTAAGGAGGCTGCCTCAGGAAGTAATTTTCGGCTGAAATTGGTAGACCCAGCATGGGACCCCCGGCAGTATCCCGGCAGTTTGGAGATAAATCTCTTTCACGGAACCATTCAGCTAATCAATAAACTACCCCTTGATGAGTATCTGGCGGGCGTTGTGGAAACCGAAAGCGGGTCAACCGCCGGTAGTGAGTTTTTCAAGGCCCAGGCCATCCTTTGTCGCAGTTATGCCATTAAAAACTGGGATAAACATCCGGGCCAGAATTTCAATTTGTGCGATAATACGCATTGTCAGGCATACCATGGGGCGAGCGAGGCGAATCCTATCATTCACGACGCGGTTCTGGCAACTCATGGGCTTGTACTGGCAGATCAGAGTTCCTCAATCGTTTCTGCTATTTTTCATTCCAACAGCGGGGGAGAAACACAACGGGCAAGCGATGTGTGGAACAGTGGAGAGGAATACCTTCAGGCCGTTCTTGACCCGTTTTCCCTTGGACAGCGAAATGCCCAATGGGAGAAATCGATCAGCTTGAGCCACTGGAAGGAATACCTTCGGCAAAAATGTCAATCCGATATCAGCAAATTAAACGATGATCAGCTTTTAATTCTTCAGGACCATCGAAAGAAGTTTTTCATCCTAGGGAATGATTCCATCCGGCTGGCTGATATTCGCAATGACCTGATGCTGCGTTCCGCTTTTTTCTCTATGGAGCGTCTGAACGATAGTATTCTGATCCGCGGAAAAGGCTATGGACATGGGGTAGGCATGAGCCAGGAGGGGGCAATGGAAATGGCCAGTCAGGGTTTTTCAGCCTCTGATATCCTGAGGTTTTACTTTTTCAACGTTCAAATTATTGAAATCGACGACATTCCGGTATCCGGGCTTCCGGATGGATTTAAATAGAATGACTTTTTTCGGTTACGAGTCCCTTTCCGAATGTTTTGGGGAGCTTTCTCGAAGACTCCAAAAAGCCAAGCGTATTGGATTTGATTTATCGAACTTTTACAGTATTTTCGTGCATCCATTGATATAATTATGTTAACAATCTACTATAGGGAAATACGGGGATTCTTCAGCTCAATCACAGGACTCCTGGTGATGGTAGTGTTTCTGCTGCTTACCAGTCTTTTTATGTGGGTTTTTGGAGGCCAGATGAACGTCCTCGATAATGGGTATGCAAGCCTCGACACCCTTTTTTCGCTTGCTCCCTGGGTATTCCTTTTCCTCGTGCCAGCCGTTAGCATGCGCATGTTTGCTGAGGAGAAACGTTCAGGCACACTCGACTTGCTCTTCACACGGCCCGTTCGGGAAATAGAAATCGTAGCGGCCAAGTTTGCTGCAGCCTGGACATTGGTAATCCTTTCACTAATACCGACATTGGTCTTTTTTTATTCAATATACCGTTTGGGAAGTCCTCCGGGAAACCTCGATATTGGAGGCACATGGGGCTCCTATATTGGTCTTGTTTTTTTGGGGGGAATATATTCGGCCATCGGAATTTTTTCTTCTTCCCTAACCGAAAACCAGATTGTTGCATTCATTTTGGCAGTACTCTTCTCATTTCTTTTTTATCTGGGATTCGGCTTTATTGCATCAATTGCAACTTCCGGAAATTGGGTGAGTGCAATCGAGATGCTTGGGATCGATTATCATTACCAGTCGATTTCGCGAGGGGTTATCGATAGTCGTGATATCGTTTACTTTTTATCCGTTATTTTTCTCTTTCTTTTTTTAACCAAAACGAGTCTGCAGAGCAGAAAATGGTAACCAAATCTTATGAACAGGAAAGAACTCAGACGTAAGCACCTTTTCCAGCTATTGGCGGTAATATTACTGGTTTTCCTGGTGAATTTCGCAGCGGGAATAAGATTCTTCCGTCTCGATCTGAGCTCCGAAAAGCGGTTTTCCCTAAATCAGAACTCCCGCGAGATACTTAAGAACCTTGATGATGTTGTGTTTATCCGCGTTTTTCTCGAGGGAGAGCTCCCTTCCGACTTGGTAAGGTTCCGACAGTCGATTAAGGAAATGCTTCTCGAATTCCGTGCGTATGCGGGAAGCAACATTGACTTCGAGTTTGTGAATCTGTATGCCGAGCCGGATGTGAAAATACGAAACCAGGTAATGCAGAACCTGGCTCAAAGAGGACTTCGGGTAACCGACATCCGCATAAAAGACGCTGAAGGCGGAACTTCTACAAAGATAATTTTCCCCGGTGCTATTCTGAGCTATCAGGGAATCGACTTCCCGGTGAACCTTTTGAAAAACAATCCGGGATTATCATACCAGGTAAACCTTAACAACTCGGTTCAGTCGCTCGAATATGAGTTTATCCGGGCAATAAAAAGCTTGTCGTCGAAAAAGGTAGAGAAAATCGCCTTTATCGAAGGTCACAATGAACTTGATTTTTACCAGGTAAACGACCTGAGTGTAGAATTAAGCTTGTTTTTCCAGGTCGACCGTGGTTCAATAAACGGAAACCTGACGAACCTGCTTGATTACAAAGCACTGATTATTGCGCAGCCTTTGAATAAGTTTAATGACAGGGATAAATTTGTTATCGACCAGTACATAATGAGGGGAGGAAAGGTCCTGTTTTTCCTTGATCCTGTGCAAACCCATGCCGACAGTTTGGTTTCCGGCCGGACCTTCACTGAATTCAATGACGTTAATCTGTATGATCTGCTTTTTAAATATGGGATCAGAATCGATTATAATCTGATAAAAGACATTCAGTGCAATTATGTTAAAGTTGAAAGCTCTGTTGACGGACAGAATCCAACAACAGCCTTTATGCCATGGTGGTATTTCCCGCTTTTTTCTGCCTCCCCCGAAAATATGCTAACGCGGGGACTCAATTATGTGAAAGGGGAGTTTGTGAGTGCTATCGATACCACACCCGTGGCCATTCCTGGCCTTAAGCGCACAGTATTGCTTGCAAGTTCCGATACCAGTGCAAGGATTGATAACCCTGTTTATATTTCCATGGAGGAGGTTACTCGTGCTCCACATCGCAGTACTTTCAACAAATCACGTTTACCGGTTGCTGTTCTGGCAGAGGGGGAATTCGAATCGTTTTATGCAAACTACGGAGTTCCTGATGGGGTAACCCCTGCGAATGTCGAAATATTGAAAAGATCAAAGCAAACTATGATTTTTGTAGCCGGCGATGGCGATATGATAAGGAATGATGTGCAGGTTACAGCGGACGGAAACATTCCCATGATACTGGGATATGATAAGGATACGCGTCAAACTTTTGGGAACAAGGAGTTTGTAATGAATGTGATTAACTATATGACCGATGATCAGGGGCTCATAGAATTGCGATCGAGGGAGTTTAAATTGCGACTCCTTGATAAAACAAGAATTCGCACTGCAGAGATGAAGTTTAAGTGGAAGTTGATAAATACCGTTTTGCCAGTTGCCGTAATTCTTGTTTTTGGCGTTGCCTTCAGCATTTTTCGTAGGCACAGGTATTTGAAAAAGTGAAAATCCAAAAATTGGATTTCACCTGATTTCAAATGCTGAATTACAGTTGCAATTTCGTCCCTCTTGATTGCAAAAAATAAACAATGAGAAAGATATTTTTAATAATCATTATTTCATGTTTGGCCCTCGCTGGATTTTTGTTTCGGGGAGAGCTGGGGAGCTATTTCTCCAAGGAGAACAATTTTGTGATTAGCGACACAGCTTCTGTGAATCGTATTGAAATTATCTCCGACGACAGCATCATCCTTGTCAGACAGAATAATTCCTGGTTTCTCAACGATAAGGCAAATGCCAGTTATATAGCTGTAAATAATTTTCTGTTCGCTTTTCAGAGAATAGCGATTACAGGGGTAATCAGTAATCCTGATGTTTACCCTGATAATATTATTCAGTTGTCGGTTTTCGAGGGAAGAAAAAGACATTCGTTTCGCTTTTATGTTTCCGACGACATCTCATTTCTACAGAAGAAAGGCTCTGACAAGCGTTTTTCTGCAGTTGTAAGTGGATTTCCCGGTACCAAACTGCCAGAGGTGGTAAGCGATGATATTGATCATTGGAGCGACAGGACCCTTTTGAATCTAAAGTCATCCGAAATCCTTGAAGTTAGCGTTCTTCACCCATTTAACCCTGATCAGGATTTCCGGATTGTACAGTCTGGGGGCACAGCAAGTCTTTACATCGGGGGCAGCGATATTGAAGTTCCTGAAGCCAATATCGACAAGGAAAAGTTGAATTTTTACCTCAGCTATTTCAATAACGTTTTTTATGACTACACAGAAAAAACAGGGCTGCAAGCTGTTGGAGAGGCTCGTTGGGTTCTAAGGATTAAGGATATCGGGGGAGCGGAATATGAACTTAAAGTATTTACTTACCCCATGTCATCGGGAGATGATTTGTTTAAAGCACTTGTTATATACAATAACCAACCCGGTTTCAAAGTAACTAGGTTTATGGTTTTGGACCTGCTGCTTCAGGAAAGAGCCAACTTTCTAAGGGTAGAATGATTTTTCTGGGAATCCTGATTTTGTTTTGATCCGAAAAGCAGCCGTTACATCCCAAGTTTTTTTATATTTTTTTTAGATCAGTTATTGTATTTGTTACACTAATTATAGTATCTTTCGCTAATCTAATAATCTGACTAAGCCAGTATGTCGCATAAATGGGTACCTAATCTTTCGGTTGATTGCGTGATTTTCGGATTTGATGCCGATCAGCTTAAAGTTTTGTTAGTAGAACGTACGCTCAGAACCACTGACAAAAAGAATATCGTCTTTTCCGACCTTTCACTTACAGGATATCACATATATGAGGATGAGGATCTTGACTCGGCAGCAGCCCGAATAGTTAAGGATCTTACAGGACTTGACAAGCTTGTGTTGGAGCAGTTTTACACTTTTGGCTCATTGGATCGCCTCGAGCACCCCAATGATAAACTTTGGCATGAGCAGTTTGGTGATGTTTTTAGCCATAGAGTTGTTACAGTAGGATATTTTTCCCTTCTTCCGTCCACCAAAGTCAAAATAGCCCAAAAGGATAGGGTAGTCAGGTGGTATTCAGTTAACGAGGTGCAAAACATGGCATTCGACCACAACCAAATTCTGGAAAAGGCACTCTTTCATCTAAGGTATAAGTTGCAGCATGATGCTATCGGGTTGGAACTCCTTCCCGATAAATTCACCTTGTCGCAAATGCAAAGGCTCTATGAGGCGGTTTTAGGAACTTCTTTCGATAAACGCAATTTCAGAAAAAAGGTGGCTCAGATGAATTTTGTTGTACCCTTGAAGGAAAAGCAACACGGAGTGCCTCACAAGCCTGCTCAACTCTACATGTTCAGTCGAGATATTTTTATGCGGACTCGAAAAGAGCGCCCATATTTCATTTAATAGTTGGAACTAAAACTACTTAACACTCTGAAACTATGTCCCTGCAACTGATTGATGTACTTATTATTGTTGCCTATTTGGCCACAACAGTAGTTATTGGCCTTGTATTAAAAAAGCGAGCCGAGAAAGACAAAAATTCATATTTGCTCGGCGGCAATACGATGCCCTGGTATATGCTGGGCTTGTCGAATGCCTCAGGAATGTTTGATATTTCAGGCACCATGTGGCTTGTTACGATAGGATTTGTGTATGGATTGAAGAGTATTTGGATACCCTGGCTTTGGCCTGTTTTCAATCAGATATTCCTGATGATGTTCTTGTCCGCTTGGCTGCGGCGCTCAAACGTTACTACCGGCGCAGAATGGATCACCACACGTTTTGGAACGGATACCGGAAGCAAACTCTCCCATGGGATTGTCGTAATCTTTGCATTAATAAGTGGTTTGGGCTTTTTAGCTTATGGTTTTATTGGCTTGGGTAAGTTTATGGAGATTTTTATTCCCTGGGAGGTGGTCAACCAATACCTGAACCTCAATATTGCACCTCAGTATGTGCCTCATTTATATGGAATCGCATTTACATTGTTCGCAGTTTTTTATTCGGTACTGGGAGGGATGATAAGTATTGTGTGGGCTGATGTGCTGCAATACTCCATCATGACATTGGCTTCAGTAGCAGTTGCTGTAATTGCATTTAATGCAGTTGGTTCAAATGGTATAAATGTTCCTGAAGGTTGGATGAGCCCGTTTTTTGGCAGAACACTTGATATTGATTGGACAAATTACATCAGCGAAGTTAATCAGAAAGTAATGGATGACGGCTACACCCTCTTTTCAGCTTTTTTCATGATGATGCTGTGCAAGGGTGTTCTTCTAAGCGTTGCCGGGCCGGCTCCCAATTATGATATGCAGAAAATTCTGGCTTCAAAATCCCCCTCCGAAGCTGCCAAAATGAGCGGGTTTGTTTCATTGGTGCTTATGCCAGTCAGATATCTCATGATTTCCGGATTCTTTGTTCTTGGTATCATTTTTTATGATCGCTTGGATCTTATGGTTGCCGGGAAAATCGATTTTGAACAGATTCTGCCTTCCGCAATCGACCAGTTTGTTCCTACCGGTTTGCTCGGGTTGCTGCTTGCCGGTCTGCTTGCTGCATTCATGTCTACATTCGCCGGGACTCTCAATGCTGCTCAGGCCTATATTACAAATGACATCTATTTGAAATATATTCGGCCAAAAGCGAGCAACGTAAATATTAAAAGAACCAATTATACAGTGGGCATTATTGTTGTTGTTGTGAGTATTGTTTTGGGCATGATGGCAAAAAATGTCAACCAGGTTCTTCAGCTTCTCGTTTCGGCGCTATGGGGTGGTTATACTGCCGCCAACGTGCTTAAATGGTATTGGTGGAGGTTTAATTCAAGCGGATATTTCTGGGGAATGTTGGCAGGTATTCTTGCAAGCTCTGTGCCTATGTTTTTCCCGGGAGTGCTCGAAGCCCTTTTCCCCGATAGCGCTCCGGATATCAGGGTTTTGTACTTTTTCCCATTTATCCTCTTGCCCTCACTTATTGGATGCTTTGCTGCAACATATTTAACCCAACCTACGGATATGAATACTTTGAAGGATTTTTATCAAAAGGTTAGACCCTGGGGATTCTGGAAGCCTGTACATGATCAGGTGGTTGCCGAAAACCCTTCATTTGTCAGAAACAAAAATTTTAAGATAGATATGCTGAACGTAGGAGTTGGAATTATCTGGCAAACCTCCCTGGTGATGCTTCCCATCTATTTTGTTCTTCATAAATTCGGAGCTATGTCGGTTGTTTTACTCATTGCGGCTGTTACAACTACCCTCCTAAAATTCACATGGTGGGATAAACTTGAACACCAGGATAATTAAAGAATGGCATATGTTTTTTTGCAATAATTATAAATTTCAACTCAGTATAATGAAATACATAGGATGCTTGCAACACAAAGTTTCCTTATAATAATCAATCTTGAGTGGTTTTCCCGTTGAAGCGGGACAGGCTATTCTACCATTAAAATCAAAATTGTTACAGAATGAAATACGGATTTTTTGACGATATAAGCCGGGAATATGTAATTACAAATCCCCGAACTCCCTGGCCATGGATTAACTACTTGGGCAACGAAGACTTTTTCTCACTAATTTCCAACACAGCCGGCGGATACTCTTTTTATAAGGACGCGAAGTTCCGACGCCTAACCCGTTATCGCTACAATAATGTTCCCATGGACAGCGGTGGTAAGTATTTCTATATTAACGATGGAGGAACAATATGGTCACCAGGGTGGAAACCCTGTAAGACAGAGTTGGACTCATACGAGTGCCGGCACGGGATGAATTACACAAGAATTACCGGTCGGAAAAACGACATTTCAGCTTCGGCCCTTTATTTTGTTCCCCTCAAGACCTGGGCTGAAGTACAGAAGCTCACGCTAACAAACCATTCCAAAGAAGCCAAAAAGCTGAAGGTCTTTTCTTTTATTGAATGGAGTCTGTGGAATGCCGCTGCAGATATGGAGAATTTTCAGCGCAACTTCTCTACCGGAGAGGTGGAAATCGACGGATCCGTAATTTATCATAAAACGGAATACAAGGAACGCAGAAACCACTATGCCTACTACTCTGTTAATAGCCCGGTCTCGGGTTACGATACCGACCGCGAATCGTTTATCGGATTATACAATGGTTTTGACGAGCCGCAGGTTGTGGCTGAGGGAAAATCCCGCGACACGGAAGCCCACGGTTGGTCGCCCATTGCCTCCCACTTTATCGAAGTGGAACTCAAGCCCGGAGAAACCAAAGACTTTATTTTCGTGCTTGGATATGTTGAAAATGATGAAGATGAGAAGTGGGAATCAAAAAACATTATCAATAAGCAAAAAGCCAGGGCGGACATCGCTAGGTTCACCACTGCCGAAAAGGTAGATGCTTCCCTTGGGGAGCTGCGCAGCTATTGGGACAAGCTACTGAGTGTTTACACTCTTGATTCGGGCGACGAAAAACTCGACCGAATGGTCAATATCTGGAATCAGTACCAATGCATGGTGACTTTCTGCTTCTCCCGTTCAGCATCGTTCTTCGAATCAGGGATAGGAAGAGGGATGGGATTCCGCGATTCGAACCAGGACCTCGTGGGTTTTGTTCATCAAATTCCCGAAAGAGCGCGCGAAAGGATCATCGACATTGCCTCCACTCAATTTCCCGACGGAGGATGCTATCATCAGTACCAACCACTTACCAAGCGCGGAAATAACGATATCGGAGGGGGATTTAACGACGATCCCCTGTGGCTTATCTTGGGAACTATAAGCTACATCAAGGAAACCGGCGATTTTGGTATTCTCGATGAGAAGGTCCCTTTTGACAACGATTGGTCTTTGGCCCGAACATTGTTCGACCACCTGAGTGTTTCATTCGACCATGTTGTGAATAACCTCGGACCCAATGGACTGCCGCTCATAGGCCGGGCCGACTGGAACGATTGCCTGAACCTGAATTGCTTCTCGAACGACCCAAATGAATCGTTTCAGACCACAGAGAACAAATCGGAAGGTACAAAGGCCGAATCGGTTATGATTGCCGGTATGTTTGTGATCTATGGGCAGGATTATATCGAACTTTGCCAAAGGTTGGGAAAAACTGATGAGGCAGCTCGCGCCCGGAAGCATGTCGACACAATGATACAAACTGTGATAAAACA
>JAIFNN010000232.1 GCA_020047715.1 Bacteroidota bacterium
ATATCCCGCTTTGCGAATGAAAAGATGCGGAATAGTAAAGAACCACCAGATCACTAATGCTTATCACCGCAGAAAGCTCGCTGTCGGAAAGAAATCTCTCTACCCATATAAGCCTTTTCTCCACTCCTGAACGTTCAGCAACTTCCTTATATTTATTTACCTCAACTCTGCTATTGGAAGCCCTCCCGGCAATAACCAGACAATACTCCGGAAATTCGCTCAAAGCCTCAATAACAAGATCATAGTTTTTCTCAGCCCTGATATTCCCGGGAATCACAAGCACCTTTTTGAAGGCTTGCGTTTTGTCTTTTAGCATCCGGAAAAAATCAGCATCCAGCTCGGGTAAAAAATACGGACCATGTTCTACCGCCAGATACTTCAGTCCTTTCCTTTGTTTATAATAGCTTCTTTCAGGCAATGAGCCATGATAAAGCGCAATAGAAACCGTTTTCATAATCTGCTTCATGCAAAAAGCAGAAACCGCACGGGATGGAGGGTAAGCATCGCGGTCGGCATCGTGCAGAAAAACCCCAAAAATATGTTTTTGAAGAAAAGCGAGGTAGAAGGGAGCCCACAACGGAGCGCTCAGTTGTTCAAAATCGTTTAAAAGGACAAAGGATTTTGGCTGTTTACGGAGGTAGAAGAAGAGTAGGAACGGATTAACGAAATGTCGCCAGAGAAAATGAAGTTTCTTGCCGTTTCGTGTATCAGAGATAAGTATTTTGTGAATCCCGGATCCCTCATCTTTGGCATTGGCCGGAAGCAAGAGCTCTACAATTCCGGTTTCAGGGGATTCGCGATAGGCTTTGAAAAGTTCAGTAGCGTATTTGTAGCAACCTCCGAAGGAGGAGGATTCGTAGATTACAATATTGATTTTCAAGTTGTACTCTTATTTCCTATAATCCGTCCCTGCCCTCGAAGTGTTTTAAATAAATTTCCCAATACCCTCCTTTATCTGGACCGATACGCTGCAATCTTTGAAATTCTTTAAGTTTTTTAATGTTTTCTTCGACTTTACGTGTTTAAACAAGTTTAAACACTACTTTAAAACTTTCCAAAACCCGGCCTTGGTGGAGCCAATACGTTTAATCATACCTTTTTCTTTAAGGTTTTTCATCATACCTTTTTCTTTAAGGTTTTTCAAGTGCCATTCTATTCCACGAATACTTAAGCCCATTTTTTCTGATAGCTCAGCTCTCGTAATTTTTGGATTATTGTTCAGTAATGCTAAAATTTCTCCCACAGTTTCTCCCACAGTTTCTCCCACAGTTTCTCCCACAGTTTCTTTAATATCTTTTATAAAAGTTACTTGCAAGCCGCCTGCGTATTCTTCAATAATTGGAGCCGACAAACCTGCTTCTTCTGTTTCCTTAGCCATCAAAATAGTCCCTCTACCCCAGGCTTCGATGTATCCTGCACGAAAGAATATATTTGCAATCTGTTCGAACCAGCCCCTCCCCAACCCCTCCCCCAAGGGAGGGGCAGTCTTCCCATATTTAGAACTTTTTTCAGCATATGTTGATAAAATATCCTAATACCAGAAAATTTTACAGCATTGGTAGAATAGCCCCTCCCTCTCGGGGGAGAGCCTGTCCCGCTATGCGGGAGGTTGGGGTGGGGCTTGTCTGGCATGAGAATTTTAAAGTTTATTTTCATTCTTTGAAATTTGAGCTTTTCGAACTCCCACAAGTGCACCTAACTGTTCCTGAGTCAGGTTTCGCTCTTGTCGGGCTTGCTTAATGGCGTGCCCCAGCAAATCAATCATCAACTCGTTTTCAAAAGCTTCACGTTTTTCAGTCCCAGGTTTGCCAATGTGTTTATCAATCATTGTGTCAAGGGAAACAGTTTTGAATTTGTTTGTCATATTTACACTTATTGGCTGGGTAAAATCCTCTCAGAAGGCTAAAAAGTTATATCACAACAATTTTCCAGTATCCTCCCTTATCAGGGCCAATTCGCAGTAAAATACCTTCAGTCTTTAAATTGCGTAAATTCTTTTCAACACCGGCGACACTCAATCCAGTAACCTCCGAAAGTTCAATAATTGATATATTGGGATTTTCAGAAATAGCTGTAATTATTTTCTCCTTACTTTTCTCCTTACTTTTCTCCTTACTTTTCTCCTTACTTTTCTCGAATTCTTTAAAAAAGGTAATTTGAATACCACCTGCGTGCTCATTAATCTGAGGTTCCGGAACATGGTATTTTGCAGATTCAGTTGTAATTAACTTTATACCACGACCCCATGCTTCAATGGCACCAGAGCGATAAAAAACATCCGCAATCAAAACATTTCTTCGGATTGATGGGTGATCTTGTTTTAAAAGTTCTATGCTTAAGGGTTCAAGTAATGAGCCAATATTCCAAAAAACCAACTTATCAGCATATACATGAATTGTAATTTCTGTACCCTGAAAAGCATAATCCCGGTGAATAACCGAATTTAAAATTGCTTCTCTGATAGCTCTTTCGGGGTATTCAAGAGTTTCAACTCTTTCAATTCCCTGATAAGAAACCTTGGAATGAAGATATTTAGTTTTTAGTAATTCAAGAATCCGATCAGGCATTTGAAATAATGGACACTCTATTACATCATGACTAATTAAATCCGCCGAGTCCTTTCCAAATCTCCCAATTTTACAAGCAATTCCTTTGATATAATGATTAGTATTTTTAGCAAATAAAATTATGGCTGCGCGTGTAAGCTCGTTCTTTTGCGTAATCAAGCTTATTTTTTGCAGAACCTCAAGGCTACTTGTTATTCTGGCATCAGAAGGCATCCTGTTTTTTTCAATAGCTTTACTTATAAAAAAAAGTATTAGCTGTTCATCTAAATCCTCAAATTTAGCCTCAGGTAGAATTATTGAATCCCATGTAACATTATCTTTTTTTAAAATAAACTCCCTCAGTTTCTGTCCACGTAACTCCTGAACCGTACTTCCGCTCCTCACATAATACTTACTGTGAAACGAAATAGGTACCGAACTGGGTGAAATCCGTATTTCAATAACCTCTTTGTTCTTCTTAACTTTTAACTCAATATCAACGGTTATTCCTAACAACTGAATAACCTTATTTGGTATATCCTCCAGAAGTTTCTTGGTTCCAGGAACACCAATAACCTCACCATTGTCTTTCATACCAATATAAAGAAGCCCGCCCTGAGAGTTTGCAAAAGCACAAATATGCTTCAAAAACTCATCACGCCAGGATTCCTTGTATTCGGTTTGCTGATTTTCGGACATTTATGCGATTATGAAAAACTTACTGCAGAGGTTTTATTGTTTAAATAGACGAATGTTTCATATTCCGAACCAGCCCCACTTTCTGGAAGGAATCGTAGGTCTTATATAGCATGAAAAACTTTATGTTTTTTTAAATCGCCGTCACCTCGTCACTCCATCACCCCGTCACGCAAAGTAACCCACCTCCTTGTTTAATGGCGTGCCCCAGCAAATCAATCCTCAACTCGTTTTCAAAAGCCTCACGTCTTTCAGTCCCAGGCTTGCCAATGTGTTTGTCAATCATTGCGTCAAGCGAAACAGTATTGAATCTTTTCGCCATGATTACTTACATTTTATTGAGCCGGACTATCACAAACTTTCAATTTCATCCCTGGATAAACCTGTTGATTTTATAATTAAATCCAAAGTTGCGCCATTGTTCTTTAACTCTTTGGCAATCTGTAATTTTTCATCCTTCCTTACTCTGTCTTCAGCATCTACTTTCATTGTCCACGCCATGCTGGCTCCATATCGCAAATTTTCAATATGTTTTTTATAGTTTAATTGCTCTTCAGCTGAAAGATTATCAACGCGCCATAATTCCTTAGCTTCACCAATTCCTTTGGCGGTAAAATCATCTTTAATCTCATTGTTTTTAAAATAGTAAATCCATTGGTCTAATGAATCTTTGGCAACATCATTAAATTGATTCACTTTAATTACATAATATTCAGGAAATATCTGAAATGGTTCTGCTTTTCCTAATAATTCTGTTTGTTTGGCTGATAACATTAATTTATCCAATTTATGGATACCAATAAAATCTGTTTTCCCATGATATACATAATCATCACCTTGACCCAAGTCAAAATAAACAATGTTTATTGAAAAAACCTTTTTAATATTCTTGTAAGGTTCGCCTATTGAAATATATTCAGTTATTGCTTTTGAAGTTCCATAAGCCATTCGATGAAAATAATCATACTCGTTTTGATTTTGCAATTCAATAATTACTAACTCTTCTTTTGAATTCTTAACAAGTATGTCAACACAATTAAATTTATCAGTATCGATTCTTTGGTTACTTTCACTTTCTAAGATACTTTGAATTACAATTTCATCTTTGAGTAATTCGGATAAGAAACCCTCTAAAACTGAAAAATCAGCTTTATTACGAAGAAGCCGCTTAATTGCCCAATCAAATCGAATTAAACTCCTGTTATTCATCTACTTTGAATTTAGACAAATTTAGTCTTTTTTTGCGAATCATTTAAATTTTTGGATTTGAGCCATTGATCAAAATGTTCCATCGATTCCTGCACGGAATAAAATTTCCCTTCTTCAGCCTTTTTTATGCCAAGCAAAAAATCCTTTCGAGAAAGGAAAATTCCAGGTTTTACCGAATTTGAAGTATTGCTTGTTTTCTTTCTCGTTGTTCTCATTTTTTTTTGTCGTATAATGAAAACTTGTCTTTTCAATAAGCCAATTTTTTCTGGTTCATTTCAACTTTACCCTGGATAAATCTGTTGATTTAATTTTTAAATCCAGGACATTGCTTATACAGTATGTCTAATTTTAGACTTTTTTGGAACAGAGATTTTTTTTATCTCACCGGTCTTTTTGTAGTGAGCAATAATATCACTTATGTGCTTTTTCTCCCAATCCTTTAAAGGCCTGGGGTCAACTACAAAATCTACTCCTTCTGGTTCTCTGATCAATCCCATGCCGATATCCATGTATTGAGGTTTTTCAAATATGCTTAAATTTACCAATTATCAATGAGAATCGCACATATTGGTATGGTTTTAATACAATTCGTTTTCAATTAACCCTACAACTCCCACAATCTCCTTTGAAATTCTTATTTCTATACTCTTGATTTCAGCCATTGGAAGAAGAAGTACATCAGAACCTTTCTTCAAAAATTACATAAATCTCATGCAATGCGGCGCGCAGGCCCGACCAAACGCCCGGCAGAGGGTTCGTTTGGTCTTGATTCTTTTGCTTACTTTTCTTATCAAGAAGAAAAGTAAGTGCCAGCCGCGGCATAAGCGGCATCATAATAAAATGGATACTTCTTGATTAGCAAAGTGATAATATCAAAAGCCCTTATTAACCTATTTGCCTGAAGAAGCTCATCAAAACCCATTCAAAAAATCCAAACCAAATATTACCCCAACACCTTCCACAACCTCTTCCTCCCTTCCTTCTTAACCTCATCCCCATCCAATAATCCCCTAATATACCCCCTGAGATACATAAACCTGCTCATCTCCAACTGCAACAATGAATTCAAAAAAACACCCAGGTTATATTTGTCCGATCTCAGGCTCCTCCAGTTTCTCCAGGCATAAAAATACGAACGCAGCCCGGGCAGGAAAATCAAAGGCACAAACCAAATTATCCTGGGAACTTCAAAATTGGAGCCTCCAAATAAGAGAACCAAAACAAGGCCGATTATTGAAATAAAAAGCAAATAACGAATTCCGGTTTCTATAAGATTACTCCAGAAATTCCGGTAATTGATTTGGCTCTCCCCATCCCCTAAACCATACCGAAACGCCTCCCTGGCAAAGGCTATGTGAGTTTTGTGTCTACCCCAATAGACATAAGGCTTTTCCACAAATGCATACTTAAAGCCCATCTTCTTTACCAACCGCCAAAAAATCGTATCATCGGCTGCCAGCGTAAGCCACTCCGGATATCCCCCAACTTCCTCCCAAACGTGTTTGTAATAGGCAATGCTCCTGCTTGAAACTGAGAAATAGTCATCCATAACAACCGGATATCCTCTTTGCAAATTATAATCGGCCTTTGCAGCAAGCGTATTGATATTCTCTTCCAGAACCGAGAATGCACCACCCACAATGCTGATTT
>JAIFNN010000003.1 GCA_020047715.1 Bacteroidota bacterium
AGTGGTGGGCCAATATGGAAGAGGTGTTTCACCTCGATTAAGTCCCCCCAACAACCCTTTTCCTGTAATTCCTGGGTGAAAGCCCCATCTTTTTCTGAAAATCCTTTGAGAAATAATAAGGATCGGAATACCCCAATGCAAAGGATATCTCCTTGATTTTAAGCTTACTGAAATCGAGGTACTCGCAGGCCTTGTCGATCTTCAGATGCGAGAAATAACTCAGGGGACTGTAGCCAGTCTTCCGGCTGAACATGGTTGTAAAATAAGATGGGGAATACCCGGCTTCTTCGGCTAGCGTATCGAGCGATAACTTCTCCGCGAGGTTTTGTTCCATAAACTGAATAGCACGACTTACCCCGGGATTCTGTTCCAGCATCAGATCATCGCTGGTGCGGCTGGCAAAAATAAAGGTGGCCAGCAAATGACCGAAGCAGAAATTAATATACTGGTAATTGGCATTGTAAAACCCTTTGGTAAGGTTGTTGAACAACTCGTCGAACAGCATAATACGGTTTGCAACCATATTATTTACCGAGGGAATCAAATCCCTTACCACCGTGAACTCCTTTTCCATGATGGCGGTTTTTTCGCCGTCAAACTTACAGGTTAAAAATGCTGAGGGATCTGAGCTTCCTGTCTGAACCTTGAAAATAAATCCCCTGGGAATAATGCAATACTGATTCTGACGAAAAGGAATCAAATCATTGGAGATCTGCATAATGCCTCCTCCTTTTGTGCAGTAAACCAACATGTGGTGATCCTGTGGAATGTTTTCCGACCAAAAAGTGTCGTGCCTGACCAAAAACTCTGCCAGCTCACACAAATACAAATCCTTTGTAAGCGGATTTTGCTGCTGCTCCGTAATTAAAAAAGCAGGGAGTTTAAAGTAACGCTTTTTTATAATCATTCTGCTAATTATTTCATTAACTCTTTTATCAAAATTTAACTCATCCTTGTTATTGATTATTTTGCTACTAATCAGTGCCTGGAGTTGGTTTTTTATGACTATTGATTATTGCTGATTAGTATTTATATTATTCCAACTCTTATTTCATGATTAACCAATTAATCACAATTCCAGGCACTCCAAACTCTAGGCACTGAGTAGTTATGGTTCCTGATGTCGGGAATATGTCTCCAATATGAAAATCGATCAAGAAAAGTAATATATTACATCTTTATCAAAGAAAATACTATTTTTTGAAACATCCAATACCAATACATTTGAAAATAATTTTTCTCAAACACAACAACCATGAACGAAATACTTACACAACTGTCTGATTGCATCGAATTCGGCAAAATAAATATGGCATCCCCGTACCCTCCACAGATGAAGGGTCAGGAAGGAGCCGATGAACTTACAGCAAAAGCGCTGGCCGAGGGAATTAATCCCCAGGACGTACTCACCCTTGGACTGATGCCCGGGATGGAACGGATCGGATTGAAATTCCGCGAGAACAAGGTGTTTGTTCCCCAGGTTCTTATGTCGGCCAAAGCCATGAGCACTGCCATGCTCCATTTGAAACCTCACTTTCTTTCCGGAGCTGCAAAGCAAAAAGGAACTTTTATAATTGGAACTGTTTTAGGTGACCTTCACGACATTGGTAAAAACCTGGTTTCGATGATGGTGGAAGGGAGCGGTTACAAGGTGATCGATCTGGGAACCGATGTGGGCTCCGACAAATTTATCGCTGCCCTGAAAGATCATCCGGGAGCAGTTGTTGGGCTTTCAGCTCTGCTGACAACTACAATGGTGAATATGCAAGCTATTACCAAAGAAATCAAGGATGCCATGCCCGGCACCCTGATCACAATAGGAGGTGCACCGGTAAACGAAGACTTCTGCAACAAAATCGGAGCGGACAGCTATTCTGCGGATCCTCAGGGAGTGGTGGAATTTCTTAACAGAAAACTTGCGAGTTAAAATACTGGTCTGAAGACAATTGGATTTAAGCTAAGTACAAAACCAAACGATTCCAGACCCATTCGCACCTTACCCTTCGACAGGCTCAGGGCAGCGTCCGTCACCCCGTTACCCCGTTACCCCTTAACCCAACCCCGCAAACCAAAAAAATGAACGGCCTAAAAATCCTCGAACAAGCCTTCCGACTCGAAAAAACAGAACGCGCCCCCTGGGTGCCATTTGTTGGTGTGCATGGCGGACAGCTGATCGGAGTGGACGCAGAGACTTATCTGAAATCCTCCAAAAATATTGTTGATGGAATCAGCAGAGCTGTTGAACTATACAAACCCGATGGGATTCCCGTTGCATTCGACCTTCAGATCGAAGCCGAGATTCTTGGATGCAAAATCGTCTGGAGCAAGGAGAACCCACCTGCCGTGGTGTCGCACCCCCTATCCGAAGGCGTTCTGCTTAGCTCGCTGCGTATTCCAGGGAAAACCGATGGGCGTATTCCGGTTGTTCTTGAAGCGGCTGCGGAATTGAGGAAAAAATACCCCGAACTCGGACTGTATGGATTGATCACCGGTCCCTTTACCCTGGCACTGCACCTTTTGGGAACCGAAATCTTCATGAAGATGTTTGAGGATCCCGACTATGTTCATGAAGTAATGGTATTCTGCTCCCTCGTGGGTAAAAAGCACTCGGAAATGCTATTGGATGCCGGCTGCGACATAATTGCCGTTGTTGATCCGATGACCAGCCAGATCGACCCGCTCTCGTTCGAAACCTTCGTTACCCCATACGTCAGCAGCATTTTCGACGCAGTGAGAGAACGCGGAAAATACAGCTCTTTCTTTGTATGCGGTCATGCCCAGCAAAATATCGAGGTAATGTGCGATTGCCGCCCCGACAACATCTCGATCGACGAGAACATACCTCTCGACTTTGTGAAAGAAATAGCTCTTTCCAAAAAAATAAGCTTTGGCGGAAACCTGAAGCTTACAGTTGTGCTGCTTATGGGAGATGCCGATGATGTTAAAAGGGATGCTCTGGCCTGCCTCGATCTGGGAGGCGATACAGGATTTATCCTCGCCCCCGGCTGCGATCTGCCCATGCAGACCCCGGTTGAAAACATCCAGGCCGTTTCGGAAATCGTTTTCGACCGTTACCTGCAGGATTATACACGGAACCTCGATAAAAAAGAGAGCAAGCTGGATATCATGAACATGAGGGATTACGGGCAGTCGGACAAGGTCATTGTGGACATCATCACCCTCGATTCCGAGTCGTGCGCTCCCTGTCAGTATATGGTGGAAGCCGTCAAAAGGGTGGCTCCCCATTTCGAGGGAGTTGTGGAATGGCGCGAACATCCCATTAAAAAAATGGAGGCTGTCTCATTTATGTCATCCCTGATGGTGAAGAACATCCCCACTATCTGTATCGACGGAAAGATCGCGTTTGTGTCGCAGATCCCGCCCCAAAGCCAACTCATTGAAGCCATACAGAAGCGGATAAACGAAAAGCTCAAACTCAAAATAAAATCCAAACGAAGTGAAATTCTTATCCTCGGCGAAAGCGAACAGGAATGCAGGGATATAACCAAAAGAGTAAAACGTGCCATTGCCGAACTAGGCAAATCCACCGGCGTTTCGGTGATCACAGACAAAGAACAGATGACTGCCTTCGGGGTAAAGAAAGGACCCGCGGTAATTATGGTGAATTACAAACTGAAATCGGAGGTAGTTGTTCCGTCGCTGGAGGTTGTTAAGGAGTGGATTAAGGAGGTGGGGTGAGGAGGTGACGGGGTGATGGAGTGACGGGGTGACGGAGTGATGGGGTAACGAGGTAACGAGGTAACGGGGTAACGAGGTAACGGGGTAACGAGGTAACGGGGTAACGAGGTAACGGGGTAACGAGCGCCGCACTGAGCTTGCCGAAGGGTGAAGGAGAAACAACAGTGCCCGGTGGCTGAGCTTGTCGAGGCCACCCGAAGATTGAACAAAGAAATTAACAAATATTAACATGAGCAAAATCCTTGATGAACTTAAAAAAGGCCGCGTATTGGTCTCCGACGGAGCCTGGGGAACCTTTCTCCACAAAAAGGGCCTCAAGGCCGGGGAATGTCCGGAAATGTGGAACCTGGAGCATCCCGATGCGGTTTTCGAAATCGCGCAGAGCTATATAGCAGCTGGTGCCGACATGATCGAAACCAACAGTTTCGGGGGAAGCAGGTTCAAGCTTGCAAACTATGGACTTGAGGATAAAGTTTTTGAGCTGAACAAAAGCGCTGCCGAGCTCAGCCGCAAAGCCGCCGGAGCCGACCGTTTTGTGCTGGGATCCGTAGGGCCCACCGGGAAATTGCTGATAATGGAAGAAGTGACAGAAGACGAGCTGTACGATGCTTTCAAACAACAGTCTATGGCACTCGAGGCAGGAGGCGCAGATGCCATCGTAATCGAAACCATGACCGATATCGAGGAAGCCCGGATTGCTGTAAAAGCGGCTTCGGAAAACACGGCCTGCGAGGTGTTTTGCACAATGACCTTCGACAAGACCGTTGATGGCCAATACCGCAGCATGATGGGGATCTCACCCACCGAAATGACTGAAACACTCATTGGGGCCGGCGCATCGGTTATCGGAGCAAACTGTGGAAACGGAATTGCAGATATGATAGGTATCGTGAAAGAAATTCGAGAGGTGAATTCCTCCATCCCCATATTGATACATGCCAACGCCGGAATGCCCCAATACTGCGACGGCGAAACGACATTCCCGGAAACTCCCGCCGACATGGCCGGACGCGTGAAGGAAATAATCAACGCCGGTGCCAACATCATCGGTGGCTGCTGCGGCACCACCCCTGACCACATCTGCAAAATACATCATGTGGTAAAATCCCTGTAATCCAATGGCATCAATCCCTTTACATCTGGTAAACGGTTTCCTTGGAAGTGGTAAGACAACTTTCCTGATGCATTACCTCGATACCTTTTCACGGGGGAGGAAAATCGCGGTGATCCAGAACGAATTCTCCACATCGGGCATCGACGGGGATATTGTGCGCCATCACTGCGGTGCCTATCGCATGCTCGAAATCAACAACGGATCGGTATTTTGCGTGTGCCTGCTGGGTAGCTTTATCGACTCCCTTGCCGCATTTATCCAGGATAACCCTCCCGATGAAATAATTATGGAAGCCTCCGGAATATCTGACCCAATAAGCATCGGCCAGATTTTCCAATCCCCCGTACTAAAAGGAAAAGTTTATCTGGGTTATTCCTGGGCAATCGTCGACGCCAAAAACTTCAACAGGATTATTCCCATCCGTGCCAGACTCGAGCATCAGATAAGGATTGCCGATACTGTGGTGATAAACAAATCCGAACTGGCTGGAGAGGAGATGAATTCTGTTTTACTCGCTGTTAAGAAAATCAATCCCTTTGCCAATGTTCAATGCACTAACTTTGCAAAGATCGATTTCGAAGAGAAAAAGATGTCTTTGAGGTTCTATCCTGCAAACGACTGTAGAAACAGCCAGAGGCCCGATTTGCAGTCGGTGGTAATAAAAACAAACCGGTTGATCAGCAGGGAAAACCTTGGAAGGTTCATTGAATCGATTAAAGATGAGTTTATCCGCTTCAAGGGATTTGTAAATGCGGAAGGAAATAAAAAATTAATAGTTCAGGGAAGCTTTGCTGATTATACATTTGAAGAAATGGATTGGTTTACCGGGGGAACAGAACTGGTTGGCATTGGTAGTCCCGGAGGAAAAGTTGATTACACAAGAAAATTTGAAACATACTGCGACTGATGGTTAAAGAGTTTGCGTTTGGCTTTAAAGAGCTGGTGATCGATCATAAACTGATGGCCGGGGTGATGGGTTATGAAAATGGACAATTGCCCCCTCCTTTCGACGAATATATGGAGACTGCCCTGCAAGAGGCCGCTACTCTCAACGACATCCGTGCATCATACCTGCTCATCGACAACTCGAGGATTGACAAGGGAAGGAAAGTGCTTTACGCCCGGGAGAATGAATTTAATATTGGCAATGCCGTTTGTAACGAACTTAACGGAGCGGAGCGATTCGCATTTTATGTTTGTACTGCCGGAAAAACCATCAGTGACAAATCGGTAAGCATGCTGAAGGGTGAAGACCCCGTGCTGGGCTACGTATACGATATCCTGGGAAGCGCGATTGCTGAGGCGGCCGGGGATAAAATGCAGTTGTTCCTGAAAAACGAGGTCGGAAAGGCTGGCGAAAAAACAACCAACCGCTACAGCCCCGGTTATTGCCAATGGAGTGTAGGCGATCAGCACAAGCTATTCTCCCTTTTTGGCGAGGCACCATGCGGGGTAAGCCTCACACAATCAGCTCTGATGCAACCGGTAAAATCCATCAGCGGGGTAATAGGTATCGGAAAAAATGTTGAATTCCGGGAATACCAGTGCAGCCTTTGCTTCAGTGAAAACTGTGTGTACCGGAGAATCAGAGGAATTTAGCTTGGACTTAACAAAATGCGAAAACACAACATACGCCTCCATCCCCTGGGAAAAGAAATCCGGGTAAACGACCAGACTCCCCTGATCGACGTCCTTCACGAATACGGTATCGAGTTTCCCTGCGGGGGAAAGGGGACTTGTGGGAAATGCAAGGTCATGCTTCTGGATGGGGAAATACCCATGTCTGATGCACATCGTCAAAAAGCAAACCTATTGGGGCTTTCCGGCGACTGGCGTCTCGCGTGTTTGAGTAAATGCACCGGCGACATAAGCCTCGAAATCGAACAGTTTAATCATCTTATCCTGGCAGACGAAAGCGATTTTGAATTTATACCCGCATCAGGCCTTGGAATTGCTATCGATCTCGGAACAACAACTGTGGTGGCCCAGCTGGTTGATTTATCCAGCGCCAGAGTCCTGGCCGTTGAAACCATGCTGAACCCACAGATCAGGTTTGGTGCTGACCTGATTTCACGGATTCAGTCGTGCATGGACGGGAACGCTGCCGAAATGACCGGGATGATCCGCTCTTCCATCGGAACGCTTATTGAACGGCTACTGGCAAAACACCAAACAGCGATAGAGAGCATTGTTCTGGTTGGGAATACTGCCATGCAACTGATCTTCAGCAACAGCGACGTTTCCTCCTTAGCCTGCTACCCTTTCCATGTGTCTGATCCGGGTTCGAAAACCTTTGACCCCAAAGAGTTGGGTTGGAAGGTGCAGGTTAAAGAACCCATACACTTTTTCCCCTCCATCGGAAGTTTTGTGGGAAGCGACATTCTGGCGGGAATCGTAGCTACTGGTTTGCATAAAAAGGACGACTATACCGCGCTGATCGATCTGGGAACAAACGGTGAAATTGTGGTGGGCAACAAAAACCATATCGTATGCGCCTCAACCGCGGCAGGACCAGCCTTCGAAGGATCGAATATTTCCATGGGCATGAGAGCGGTAACAGGTGCAATTTCATCCCTGGAACTGACTAACGGAATTATCGAATCCAAAGTGATTGGGAATACAGATCCGAAAGGAATCTGCGGCAGCGGCTTGATTGATGCAGTTGCAATTCTAAGGAAACTCGATCGGATCGGGATGTTTGGTGAGATAAATTCCGGGGAACAATTTGTTCCGCTTTCCGCTGGCGTGGGTCTGAGTCAGAAAGACATTAATGAATTTCTGCTGGCCAAAGCAGCCATTGCAGCCGGCCTGTCGATACTCACAAAAAATTTGGGTATCCAGATTGCTGAACTCAGGGAAATTTATATTGCAGGCGGATTCGGAAGCTACATCAATTTAGAGAATATTGTTCTTACCGGCATGATTGAACTCCCTGCTGAGAAAATCCATAAGATGGGAAATACAGCACTCATAGGTGCGAAAATGTTTCTGTTTGCTGAATATGGAATCACGGATGAAATCCTTAAAAAGACCAGGCATATCAGTCTGGAGGGTGATGCTGGTTTTCAGGATATTTATGTTGATAAAATGTTGTTGCAATAACTTTCTATTCAAACATTTTGTCAGGGAACGTTCAACTTTTATCGGTTATCCTTGTTACTTCTATCGGTTTGTCTCTTTGAAAGAATTACATTTGAAAGCTTAATAAATATATTGTAATGATATAACCGCATGGTTTGTTCAAATAATCTGATTTTATTCACATTAATCATATTTTATCTGTGATTTTTTAAATAAAAAAAGGCTGATTTCGCAAAAAAAAACGATTACTTCTAAAAATAAAAATATACCATTACTTTCAACATGAGCGAATTTGACTCCCGCGCCCGGGTATGGGACAATGACAAAATGCACCTCGAACGGTCTTCCGCCATAGCTGCTTTACTTGAAAAAAAGATAACTCCCAAGCCATCCTTACGGGCACTTGAATACGGAGCAGGAACCGGAATACTGAGTTTTATGCTCAAGGACAAATTTTCGGAAATCGTTCTAATGGACAGTTCGAGAGAAATGATAAGGGTATGCGAGGAGAAAAAAGAATTTTTCAGCGCCAATCATGTTCAGCCCTTGTGGTTCGACCTGGAGCATAACGACTACGAAGGCAAATTCGATATCATTTACTGCCAGATGGTCCTGCATCACGTCATGAACACCGACCTGATTCTTTCCAAGTTCCATTCCCTGCTAAACCCGGGTGGGATTCTTGCCATTGCTGACCTATATCCCGAAGACGGGTCTTTTCATAGCCATACCCCTGACACAAAAGTGCACTTAGGCTTTGAACCCTACACCCTGATTGAAACCCTAAAACAAAAAGGTTTCAACCACGGCGAATATGAAACCTGCTTCGTGGTTAAACGGCCCACAGGTGTCGATTACCCGGTGTTTTTTCTCAGCGCCGTAAAACTTTAGTTCCTCTTAGTTCTTCCCGGGAACAAGTTCCGGAATATCAGGAAGCCTGTTAACAGCATAGTAGCCGATAACAATGCTATTCCTATGTAGCAGTAAACCGAGCAGTAGAATTTATCGCCTGCATTGCAAAGACTCGAAAAACATCCGAGGATTATCAAGATTATCCAATCCGCAAACAACAATGCGGAAATAACCAATAGCCATTTTAGCAAAGTTGAGTTCATCTTCCAGGTTTTAGGTAAGATACAGTTCCATGAGCTCTCCTATTCGTCGAAAAAAGAAATTTAACAAAACAAATTTAAACTATTCGCTATTATTAAGCAAATGTTCATTACATTTGTTTCGATCATATGTTCATTATATGCCAAGACAAAAACTGATACGACGAATGACGAATCCCCCACATTTCAAGGGATTCACCCCCATCGGGCTTCCGGAGGAAAAAAACCCGGTTGTGCTGCATTATGAAGAATATGAAGCAGTACGGCTTAGCGATTTTGAGTTATACACCCAGCTGGAGGCCGCTAAGGAAATGGGAATCTCACGTCCAACCTATACCCGCATCTACGAAAGTGCCAGGCGTAAAATCGCTATGGCTTTTGTAAAGGGCAGGGCTATTGTTTTCGAGGGGGGAAAAGTATACTTCGACAGTGAATGGTATTCATGCAAAGCATGCGGATGCTGGTTTAACCATCCGGCGAAAGAGGACGAGGTAAAAAACTGTGGCTTGTGTAATTCGACCGAGATTCAGCAATTCCATGGAAATGGAAAGCATACAATCACAGTGGATTACTGTGTGTGCCCGCAATGCGGGTTGGAAAAAGTTCATACTCATGGCGTCCCCTGCAATAAAGATATTTGTCCTCATTGCAACTGTGCGATGCATCGAAAAGGAACACCTCACCATAACGGCTTTAGAATAAATAAATGCTAAGGAGATGAAAGTAGCAATAACATCCTCAGGCAACAGTCCTGAATCGCTCTTGGACAGTCGTTTTGGACGCTGTTCGTACTTTGTTGTTTTCGACACGGAAAGCTTGTCGACCGAGTTTATCCCAAATCCAAACAAGGAAAATATCGACGGTGCGGGTCCTGCCTCTGTTCAACTGGTGGCCTCAAGAGGAGTAAAGAAAGTTGTTTCAGGCGAATTTGGGTCTAAAGTGAAAGCACTTTTCGATAGTTTGCAGATACAATTGATTGTGTTGAACGATATCGACAAAAATATCAGTGAAGTTATTAAACTGCTAAACCACAAATAAAAAAGTTATGCCACAGATGAATGGATCGGGTCCGGAAGGAAAGGGCCCACAGACGGGAAGGGGCCTTGGCAAATGCCGGAAAAAATCCCCTGAAGAAGGAATTGAAAAACTTGGAACCGGAATGGGATTAAAACGAAAAGCAGGAGGGGGACAAGGAGAGGGAAAAAGACTTAAAAGCGGAATTAATGCACTTAAAAATAAATAAACATGAAATCAATTATTGCCATACCATTGGAAAACGGCAGACTTTGCTCACACTTTGGCCATTGCCAGCAATTTGCCATTGTTGATGTTGAAAACAATATCATCACCGAAGAAAAATTAGTTACTCCCCCGCCCCATGAGCCTGGTCTTTTGCCAAGATGGCTTGCGGAACGCGGTGTAACCGAGGTTATTGCCGGAGGAATGGGCCAAAGAGCCATAGACTTGTTCACAGGTCAGAATATTAAAGTTAACGTGGGAGCTGAACCGAAAAGCCCCAAAGAATTGGTTACCGACTGGATAGGAAAATCTCTGGTTACCGGGAATAATGCCTGTGACCACTGAGAAATCAAATCCAAATTCGTACTCTGATTTTAGTGTTTTTCACGTTTCAAAAGGAGGTCATTATGCCTGGATTAAATCAAAAAGGGCCAATGGGACAAGGTCCCTTGACCGGTCGCAGAATGGGGCGTTGTACAAATTATGGCGCAAGTTTGAAAAATCAATCCGATCCGGAAACCCACATTGAGAGCGGTCCAACTTCCGGCGATTTTCCCGGAAGGGGTCAAGGTATGGGGAAAGGCGGATTCAAAGGTCTGTTCGGACGAGGACGAGGAATGGGGCGTGGTCGCGGATTGGGTCGGCAAAACCGCTTCCGCGGCGGAGAATAACAAGTATGCCGGGAGGCGAAATCTGCCCCCTGTATTTTTTTAATAGTATTTTAAGATATAAGCAAAATGGATCAGCGTTGTAAGGCCTGCTTTATAAACAATTACGACAGGCTGTTGGAAAAATTCCCGCTCTCTAACGATCATTCCCTTGAATTCTCTGAATTCTTCAATAATTTGATGGGTGATGAAGGCAATAAGTCCAGCCCCGAAATACAAAGGGAGTTGCATCATAAACTTCGTAAACTCAATGGAATTGCGGATCCCTATTCAGAGGAAAAACATCAGGGCAATCAAATTGCGTTGAAATTATATGATGAATGGAAACCCAAAATACTCGATTCATCTGATCCTTTTGATCTGGCGCTGCGTCTTGCTATTGCAGGCAACATTATGGATTATGGGGCAAACCACGAATTCAATGTTCATGAAACTATAGAGAAAGCCTTGAATGCTAATTTTGCCCTCGGCTCTTCACAAAGCCTAAAGAAAAGGATTAGTGAGGCAAAGAAGATTCTATATCTGGGGGATAACTGTGGAGAGATTGTTTTTGACAAACTCCTTATTGAAACCATGATGCATCAGGACCTTATTTATGCGGTAAAGGATTCGCCCATAATAAACGACGCAACCCTTCAGGATGCTCAAGAAATTGGAATGGATTTGGTGGCGGAAGTAATTTCCAACGGATACGACGCCCCATCTACCATCTTGGAAAAGTGCAGCCCTGATTTTTTAAGCGCATTTCATTCGGCTGACCTGATTATTTCAAAAGGTCAGGGAAATCTGGAAGGACTAATAGATAAAAAAGACTCGCGTATTTTCTTCCTGTTTGTGGTTAAGTGCGATGTGATTTCGGAACGCATTGCTGCCGAAAAAGGAAGCATTGTAATTCTCAATCAAAACTGAAAGTTATGGAAAAGATAAAAGTCGGGATTATTATATGCGACCGGTACCATACCTGTGCAGGGGGAAAATGCCTCAAATCGCTCAAAAATCGCGAAGGAGCCTTTGAAATGTATAAGGATAGGGATGCCGAACTGGTGGGATTCACAACCTGTGGCGGATGTCCGGGTGGCAATATTGAATATGCTCCCGGAGAAATGAAAAAAAACGGGGCTACCCACATTCATTTTGCTACCGGCTTTTTGGTTGGCTACCCCCCATGTCCTTATATGGAGCATTTCGCAAAATTCATTCCTGAGAAATATGGGCTTCAGGTGGTTTTTGGAACCCATCCAATCCCACAGAAATATTATCTGACCCACAAAAATCTGGACAGCTGGAACACGCCTTTTTTACAGCAGGCGATCCAGCCAACCCTTTCGAACGAAAAGACCCGGCTAAGCTATGATTAACAACCCTCCCCTGAAAATTGGCATCGCCAGCGGAAAAGGAGGAACAGGAAAGACCTTGCTATCCACAAATCTCGCTGCTTATCTTAGCCAAACTCAACCAACATTACTGGTCGATCTGGACGTGGAGGAGCCCGATGACTTCCTGTTTGTGCGGGGAACCACACAAAGCATTACCGATCAGTACAAGATGATTCCCGTGTGGGACGAAAAAGCCTGCACCCTTTGCGGCATTTGCAGCAAGACATGCAAGTTTCATGCTGTGATTCAACTTGGATCGATTATCCTTGTGTTCAAAGAGCTTTGCCATAGCTGCTATGCATGCTCCGAGCTTTGCCCGGCTGAAGCTTTGCCCATGCAAAAGCATAAGATGGGCGAGATTAAAACCATCATCTCCGGAAATCTCACTTTTATCGAGAGTCGCCTTAACATCGGCGAAGAGCAGGCTGTTCCACTGATCCACCAAACCCACGAGCTGGCAGAAAAAACACACGGCAACATTCCGCTTCAGATATTCGATTGTCCGCCGGGGACATCCTGCCCGGTTGTGGCATCAACAAGAAATGTGGATTTTGTGGTACTTGTGACCGAACCCACCCCCTTCGGACTAAACGACCTTAAGCTGGCTGTTGAAACAATGAAAGAGATCCATAAACCTGTGGGAGTTGTAATCAACCGCTATGGAATCGGTAACAACGAAGTTGAGATGTATTGCCAGGAGGCCGGCATCCCGGTTCTGGCAAAGATCCCGTACGATCGGCGCATCGCTGAACTCTATTCAAACGGCCAACTGGTTTACGATAAAATTGAGGACATGCAAACCTCCCTCGACAACATAATAAAAGCCATACAGAATGTCGTCAGAAAGAATTAACGAAATAGTAATACTCTCCGGTAAAGGGGGAACCGGAAAGACTTCACTGGCCGCAGCCTTTTCTGTGCTGGCCGGCACCGAAGCGGTAATTGCCGACTGTGATGTTGACGCGGCAAATATGCATCTGCTTTTAAAACCCGATTTTGCCCGATCTATGGAATTCTACAGTGGAGAGTTGGCCGTCATAAATCAGGACATATGCATTCGTTGCGGCAAATGTGCCGATGTGTGCCGGTTCAATGCCATTCCCTTCATGGAGAACCAATACACAATAAGCCCGCTTGACTGCGAGGGCTGTGGCTATTGCGAAAAAGTATGTCCCAGCTTTGCTATTGTCATGAAGGAGCGGAAGTCGGGCAAGGTTTATACTTCAACTATAAAGACAGAGGGTATAATGGTTCACGCCCGTCTGGATATTGCAGCCGAGAATTCGGGAAAGTTGGTGGCAAAAGTCAAAAAAGACGCAAAAGACCATGCCAATGCCGGGAACAAAAAATTCATCATTGTTGATGGCTCGCCCGGAATAGGCTGTCCGGTGGTATCCTCCCTCTCGGGCGCAAATTATGTAGTGCTGGTAACGGAGCCCACCATGTCGGGACTTCATGATTTGATAAGGGTTTACGAGGTTATTAAACGGTTTCGAATCAAGGCGGGCTGTATAATCAACAAAGCTGATGTCAATGAGGCTCAGTCCCGGGAAATAAAAGAATTCCTGATGTCAGAGCAAATTGATCATTTGGCCGATATTCCTTACGACTCCGCCTTCTCATCGGCAATGATTGAAGGTAAGACGGTTGTGGAGATCCAATCCCCTCTCAAAGCACAACTCGAAGAAATCTGGAAACAAATAAAACTGATAACAAATAAAAACAATACGATATGAAAATAGCATTTACAGCTGCCGGCACAACCTGGGATTCAATGATTGACCCCCGTTTTGGCAGAACCGAATTCTTTATAGTTTACAATGATGAAACACAGGAGACCACTGTGTTCGATAACAGCGCCGTGAAAAATGAGGCTCATGGGGCGGGCACAGCCACGGCTCAGAAAATATTCGAAATAAAACCCGATGTGCTTATAACGGGAAACGGTCCCGGCGAAAATGCGGCTACAGCCCTCAAACAATTGGACATGAAAATATTTGTCAATGCGCACAACATGACAATAAAAGAAGCATATGACAACTATAAAAACGGAAAGCTTCAACCATTATAAACAAACCCAAGAGATGTTGGAACACGAATACACCTTCAGGGTGATGTATCCGGATACCGATCAGATGGGAACCGTTCATCACTCCAATTACGCGAAATATTATGAAACCGCACGTTGGGAGCTGTTTCGAAGTATTGGCATACCATATCGTTCGGTTGAAGATGCCGGATATATGCTTCCGGTTACGCAAATGAGTTTCAAGTTTCGTAAAACCATTCATTATGATGACCTGGTAAAGGTGAGGACAACGATCAAGGCAATTAAAGGCGCAAGAATATGGTTCACCTACAAACTTTACAACAGCGATGATCAGCTTGTTAACGAAGCGGAAACTGAGCTCGCATTTGTATCAAAAGAAAACTGGCGACCCTGTCCGGCCCCATCCTTTGTAATCAAGGCAATTGAAAACCACAAAAAACACATTACAATTCCGAATTAGAAAAATACTTACTTTTAAAAATTTGAAAATGAAAACAACAGATGTTCTAGTAATTGGCGGCAGCGCGGCAGGTATGGTAGCCGCATTAACCGGAAAGTCCGCATGGCCGGAAAAAACCTTTATCCTTGTAAAAAAACAAAAAGAAATGATGGTTCCCTGCGGGATCCCATACATTTTCGGAACTCTCGACAGCAGTCAGCAAAACATCATGCCCGTGGACAACCTGCTCGAGAAAGCAGGAATCGAGTCTATTGTAGGCCTGGTTGTTGCCATTGACATCGAAAAGAAAACCGCAAAGCTTGACGATGGCGAAGAGATCAGCTACCAGAAACTGGTAATCGCTACCGGCTCAACCCCTGTAAAACCAAAATGGCTTAAAGGCGCTGAGTTGGAAAATGTATTTGTGATTCCGAAAGACAAGACCTATCTTGACTCTATGAACTCCAAACTTAAAAACTGCAAGAAAATCGTAGTTATCGGAGCCGGGTTTATCGGAGTTGAGTTCTCCGATGAGTTGGCCAAACGGGAACATGAAGTAACTCTTGTAGAAAAACTCCCATCCATTTTAAGCCTGGCTTTTGACGAGGAGTTGTCTACACGCATTGCAGATATAATTGTAGGTCGCGGAGTATCGCTTATTACCAATAACGGGGTTAAGGAGATTATGGGTGACGGCAAAGTGTCAAAGGTGAAACTCGAAAATGGAGAGACAATTGAAGCCGATGCTGTTATTCTTTCCATGGGATACAAACCCAGTACAGAGCTTGCTTTGAAATCGGGGATTTACGTTGATGAAAGCGGATTTATCGCTGTTGATGAATATATGCGCACCCATGTGACTGATGTTTTCGCTGTGGGCGACTGTGCTCAAAAACGTGATTTCGTTACCCGCCGTCGTGTTCCTACTATGTTGGCTTCAACCGCCTGTGCTGAAGCCCGGGTAGCCGGTATCAATCTCTTTAACATCAACGTTATTAAGACATTTAGCGGAACCATCGGCATCTATTCAACTGCTATTGGTGATACAGGATTTGGAACCGCCGGATTAACTGAAAACCGTGCCATTGAAGAAGGAATCGCTATTCTGTCGGGAGTTTTCGAAGGCGTTGACCGTCACCCGGGAAACCTCCCCGATGCTCATAAACAACTGGTTAAACTGATTGCAGCTAAATATTCAGGAGTTATTATCGGGGGAGAAGTTATTGGTGGACTTAGCGCCGGAGAATTAACCAATGTTATTGGATTGATTATTGAGAACCGGATGAATGTGAACTCTTTGCTTAGTTCGCAGATTGGTACACACCCTTGTCTTACCGCATCTCCGGCCGGATATCCCCTGATTAAAGCAGCTGAAATCATCGCGGCTAAAATGAGGAATTACTAGAAATCCACCTAAACAAATGAAGATTGTAACCCTGATCGAAAACCTTGTTTATAAACAGGGACTTGTTGCTGAGCATGGACTGTCATTTTATATCGAAACAGCCCACAAGAAAATCCTCTTCGACACCGGTCAGGGCACAAACTTCATTGCAAATGCAAAAGTACTGGGCATCGATCTCCAGGAAGTTGATGCCGTGGTCATCAGCCATGGTCATTATGATCATGCCGGGGGATTATATGCATTTCTGGAACTAAACAAGACTGCAAAAGTTTATATCAAAAAAGAGGCTTTCTCTTACAAAGTCCATGGCGATCGCAGGTTCATCGGAACTCCATATAAACCTTTGCTTTTAGACAACAGATCTGAATATGTCTGCCAGATTACCCAAATTGATGAAGGCATATATATTGTGCCTGACATCCCCATAAACAATCCACTGGATACCCATTTCAAGAACTTGAATATTAAGGATCACGGTACGCTGATAAATGACGCATTCAACGACGAGTTGTTTGTGGCCATCGTTCAGAATAACGAATTGTCGGTGATCAGCAGCTGCTCGCACAGAGGCATCACAAACATTATGAAGGCTGCAACCAGCGCTTTCAATCATCCCGTAAATATGATTCTCGGGGGATTCCATCTCAAAGATGCAAAACCCGGTCAGCTTGATACCATTGTAGAATATCTCAGACTACTTAATCCTAAATCAATTGGCGTCTGCCACTGCACCGGAGTCGAGAAATACGCACAACTGCTTCAAATTTTCAGAACGAAAGTTTTTTACAATTCAACCGGAAACAGCATTGATCTGTAACAAAAAAAGCGGCCGAAGCCGCTTTTAATCCCTAAACCTGAAAACTACACTGCTACTCTAATTCCTCATTTTATTGAAGCGTTTGTTAAATTTGAAATCATAATTATGTCTGTAACCGTTTTTGCTTACAATTACCTCTCCATCACATCCGCTGTCGTTATAATCGATCGTGGTGCTTCCTGTTTCGCTGTTCGTAAGTTCTACCATTCCGTCGGCAATTACCCAACGCCATCTGTATTGTGCACAATGAACCATAACAAGGGGCTCAATAATTTCGCGGGTATACGACTGACCCAG
>JAIFNN010000124.1 GCA_020047715.1 Bacteroidota bacterium
GTGATACCTGCAAATATGTTACACTTGATGAATTGTTCAGCCAATCTGACATTGTGAGTTTACACTGTCCGCTTTTCGATAGTACAAAAGGGATTATCAACAAGCATAACATAGCTAAAATGAAAGACGGTGTTATGATTATCAATACTTCCCGAGGGCCATTGGTTGTTGAGGAAGATTTGCGGGATGCTCTGGAAAGTGGAAAAGTGGCTTTTGCAGCTGTTGATGTTGTATCTGCCGAGCCAATTTCAGCCGTTAACCCCTTGCTGAATGCCGGAAACTGTATTATAACTCCACACATTGCATGGGCCCCAAAGGAATCACGCACAAGGTTAATGAATACTGCCATCGAAAATTTGGAAGCTTTTATTAAGGGCTCACCAATTAATGTTGTAAATAAATAACTATGAGCAAAACCAGAATTCAAACCAGCAAATCTCCAGGGGCCATTGGTCCTTATAACCAAGGAATTGTAGCCGGAGGTTTTTTGTTTACTTCAGGTCAACTCCCAATTCATCCTGAAACAGGAAAAGTGCCTGAAACCATTGAAGCACAAACAATACAAGTGTTGGATAACCTCAAAGCAATTGTAGAGGCAGCCGGAAGCAGCCTTGAGCATGTTGTAAAATGTACTGTGTACCTCAAAAGCATGAATGATTTTGAGGTAATGAACAAAATATATTCAACATATTTCGATGGCGTTGCTCCGGCCAGAGTTTGCGTCGAGGTTTCCAAAATGGCAAAGAATGCCTTGGTCGAGATTGATGCCATTGCCATTGCTTGAGTTTTTGCCAATCACAAAAATTGAATGTTATGAAACTATCTGTCTTTCGCTTAATAGTTGCCCTCTTGTTGGTTCCGTTATTTGTTGCATCTCAGAACTTTAAAGAGGAATTATTACCTGTTCAATTTGAACTTTTACACATAAATGTACCCGATAAAAAAGCCACTGCCCAATGGTATGTTGATAACGTTGGTTTGGAAATTATTCAAACAAATGATGATCAGTTTATTTATGTTGCAGATAAGGACAGGAATTTTATGCTCGAACTTAGTTCTTTTCCGGGGATAAGGAATACCTACCATGATATTGATATTGATGGCTTTCATCTTGCATTCGAAGGCCATAAATCGATATATGAAATTGCAGAAAAAATGCTTGCAAATGGCGGAACACAGGAAGGGGTTCTTTATACAAATAAGATTGGCGACTACGTCATGAACATTAGAGATCCCAACGGATTTGTATGTCAGCTTATTCACCGGGTCGATCCGTTTTTCACACATTCATTGAAAAGTAATATCAGGTTTGAACATTTTGCATTTAATACTCCCGACCAGAAGACTGCCGCCTTGTGGTATGTCGAGTTTATGGGGCTTGTTATTCCTTGGTCGAAAGATATTGACAAGTCAAATTTGTACCGGAATTACAGGGTTCCTTATGTTGGAGACAAACTAAATAAAATGTCTTTTGAGTTGTTTGGAAAAGATATTGAAAGTTCGCTGTTAAATATGCCCCATGAAGTAATTCACATCGGCTTTTTAACCGAGACGCCCGAAAGATTTGCCGGAAGGTTGAAAAGTGGGGGAGCCACTATTGTTGGCGACAAAAAGTTTAATAATAATGGAGATATGATAATTGATTTGTATGATCCTGATAAGGTCCCGATTCGACTTACAAAAAGAAATCACCCAATATTACATTGACTTATTTTCGGTAATCTGATCGGTTTTTCAGTCATCTCTCCATTCCCTTTCCAGAAGCAAGACTTCCATTCCATTCTCGTCAAGTTGAAACTCTCCCTCGTAATAAGGGTTTTCAGGAAGGTGGGTTACTTTCTTAACAATAGGAAGATAAAAATTCTCGTAGCCGCTTTCATAGCCACTTACAACAACCGGCATATCTTCGGGGTATTGTTGCAATATTTTTAATAGCTCACCAACAGAAAAGTTAAATATATTCTTATTGCTCTGCATTTGTTTGGATATTTCAGGCTAATTGCGATTAGCATTTTATGGGAATCAAATCTCAAGGTATTTATCATATTCATCAATCTTCCTGTGTAAACGTTCAGCAAGATAATGGTTGCCGTCTTTTAATGCTTCCCAGATTAGCACTGCATCCTTGCTGTATGCGGTTCTTTTCTCTTTATCCCAATCTTTTGGCGGAGGTTGAAGGTTTGTGATTCTGTCGGCTAATTTAACTGCCCATACCCCTTTCCGGAGCTTTTTAATCCGGGATAAACTTTCAGTAGTCTGGAGTGCCTTTGGCAACTTATCATCTTTTGTTAATGCCTGGACAGCATCGGCTATATCTGAGCTATACAAGTAACTGATTTCTTCAAGTGTTGCGGATGTATCTTCAATGGTATCATGAAGCAGTGAGACCTGAATAGCAAATGCAAGGTCAAAACCATCTGTATTTGAGGCTGCCATAAAAATCTCCATAGCTACATTGCACAGGTGAACTATATACGGCAGATCGGTTCCTTTTACTTTCTGATTATTTTCCAGGTGTCTCTGAGCAGCGAATTTGATAGTTTTCTGGTAAAGGGTTTGTATATCTGACATAATTTATTGTTTTATGATTATCGTATTGATATACAGTAATGATATTTATTACTTAAAGGTAATCCTCATAAAATGGCTCAATATTCCCGTTTATGTTGCGCAGACACAAATAGCGCACATGAAATTGCATCCACCAGGCTTTGTAGTTATGCCTTACAATGGTCAGTTCTTCCCTTGGTTTTTTACGTTTCATAACTTATGTAAAGTTAATAAATCCGGGGGCATTTCAAATGAAAACTAATAACCACATACACAACAGGTAAAATGAGTTCATACTATTCCGGCTAACTTACAAATGAGCCTTATGATTTAGTTGAATCATAGAAGTTTAACATCGGTTCTTTTTCACATTAGCAATTTTTTCTTACTTTAAATTTTTCAAACCCAAAACCGAAAAAACACAACCCCAATAAATGTTCGAACAAACCTTCAAAAACATCAACGATATTCTCCACAAAGATGCCGGCTGCAGTAGTGAACTCGATTATGTTGAACAAACCTCATGGATTCTATTCCTCAAGTACCTTGACGATTTAGAGAAAGACAAGAAAACCGCAGCTGAGCTTTCAGGTAAAACATATACCCCTATTATCAGCCCTGAATACCGCTGGGAAAAATGGGCGTCTCCTAAGAACAAAGAAGGCAAACTCGATTACCAGATTGCACTTACCGGAGATGATCTGGCAGATTTTGTTAATGGGAAACTCTTTCCCTACCTCAAAAAGTTCAGAACAGAAGCAATTAGCCCTGACCCTGAACTCTACTAATTTAGATATGGCAGGTAAGCTTGAGCATTCAATAAATGTAATTAAGAATATGCCGGAAATTTTGTCTTCAGGAAGAGTGGAACATAAGATTCTTATCCTTGGTTCGATGTTCCCGGAAAAAATCGAGTTTGACGGTGAAAAATATCGAACCAATTCTTACAACAAAAAATCAGAGTAGTCGTTCATCGCTCTCGCTCTTCACTCACACTCTGATTTTGAATTATTTGTTTAGGTTTGCAATCATAGCAAATATAATTTTAGAAAGTTCTTCCGCTTGTTGATAGAAAACAGCGTATTTTGTGATTTCAAGAGTATTTTCGTCTTGGAGAACATCTAAAATTGCCACACACTCAAAAATAGAACTTCTTGCAATTATGAAAAAATTTCTCCTGTCTGCTTTGCTGAATCTTCCTGAACCTTCGGCTAAATTAAGAACAATACTGAATGATGCTCTTCTTAACTGATCATTGGTGGTAGGATCAAGTTTGGCTTCTTTTAAAAATTTTCGAATACCAGAATTAAAGGTTTAGGCCTTTTTATAAACTTCAAGTTTTTCGAAATCAAACATAGAGCGAGTGTGAGAGCGAGGAAAAATCAGAGTGGTCGTTCATCGCTCTCGCTCTTCACTCTCACTCTGATTTTGTACCCCCAACCGAACTTTTTTCCGAACTTTTTTTAAGAGATTTAGATTTAATCTGGCATATAGTACTTTGCCCAATTTGATTTTTGATTGATTCATTCTGGGTTACAGTTGAATCTTGCCAAAACACGGAGCGAAATATTGCCAAAACACGGAGCGAAATATTGCCAAAACACGGAATAGCTTTTGAAATAGATTAAAAATCAATACTTTTGTAAAGTATAAAGTATATTTATGAAAACGGCAAATTACATATCACGCATTAGCGATTCACTATTAAATGAATTGATTGAGTCAACTGGTGCAGTTTTGGTAGAAGGTGCCAAATGGTGTGGCAAAACGCAATCTTCATTGCAATTAGCTAATAGTGTAGTTTTTATGCAGGATCCTGATGAAGGACCTGGGTATTTGGCTATGGCCGACACAAAACCATCTCTTCTGCTGGAAGGAGACCCCCCACTGTTGTTGGATGAATGGCAGATGGCACCCGTTATATGGGATGCTGTAAGGTTTGCTGTCGATAAACGCGGTTTAATGGGACAATTTATTCTTACCGGATCAACAACACCAACTGACAATCAAACGGCTCATTCAGGTACTGGTAGAATTGCGAGGATGCTTATGCGACCAATGAGTCTTTATGAATCTAATGAATCTAGTGGCAAAGTATCTATTAAAGATCTCTTTGACGGAAAAACAGACATTGGTGCAAAAAGTACTTTAACAATAGAGCAGTTAGCACATGCAATATGCAGAGGAGGATGGCCAGCTGCAGTTGTATCTAGAAAACAGTCTCCACGAATAGCTATGAACTATGTTGATGCTATTATTAATTTGGATGTTCAACGTGTTGATGGTGTAGAGAAGGATCCTGAACGAGTTCGAACATTATTACAATCATTATCCCGCAATATTTCTACACTTGCTACAGCCAAAACAATAATGGACGATATGCAAGTTAACGAATCATCTATGACAGATAAGACACTTAGTTCTTATCTCAATGCACTTCGTCGCATATATGTAATTGAGGATGTTCAAACAAACGTCAGTTTGTTGACCCATCTATAGCAACAGCAGCGCTACGCACAAATGCAAATGGAATATTACGTGATTTAGAGACTTTTGGCTTTCTTTTTGAGTCTTTGTGTACACGAGATTTGAGAGTATATGCGCAAGCATCTGATGGTACTGTATTTCACTATCGGGATAAATCAGAACTCGAATCAGATCTTATAATAAAGCTTCATGATGGCCGATGGGCTGCAGTTGAGGTAAAACTGGGGATGAAACAAATTGAAGAAGCTGCTGCTAACTTAATTAAACTTAGACAAAAAATTGATACAGAAAAGATGAATCAGCCTTCTTTTTTGATGGTGCTAACAGGTGGTCAGGTTGCTTATAAACGATCTGATGGAGTATTGGTTGTGCCAATTGGCTGCTTGAGAGACTAATGATCCAAGAAGATTACTGTTGGATAGAGATAGAATTCCTGCAATTCTTGAAAAAACCGTAAGTGTGAGTATTTAGAAAAATTCAGTTTGAAGCTGAGCCTCTTGCTCGCGACTCACACTCCAAACTGAACTAGTACCCGGAGCCGGGATCGAACCGGCACAGTATTGCTACCACTGGTGTTTGAGACCAGCGCGTCTACCA
>JAIFNN010000152.1 GCA_020047715.1 Bacteroidota bacterium
ACCGGATCGGACGAATACATATGGAGCGAATTCAGAAGGGTGAGGGATCTTATAAAAGATGAGTTCTACCAACTATACCTGACTTCGATAAAGGATAAACAGTAAGCAGATTCGTTTTTCGATTTGTTTACAGACAAAGCAAAGATCATATTGCCGCGTCTATCCATGAAAAATATCGTTGATTAAGGGACCTGAATTAAAGTGAGCAAAGCGAGCTATCTGTGAACTGTGCAAAGCATGCTCATGAACAAAAAAAATAATACTCAGTGAATTATCTGTGGCAATTTTTCATGAATAATCCAAGGTTAATACAATAGAAATGAAAGCAGAAAACTTAAAACTTATTGTAAAAGAGAAGTACAGCGAAATTGCTACAAACTCGGGTTCCTCGTGTTGCGGTGATTCGGGCTGCTGCTCATCACCGGAGTATTCTATGATGAATGGCAATTATGCGGTTCTACAAGGTTACAACCCTGATGCCGACCTCGGATTGGGTTGCGGATTGCCCACCGAGTTTGCTCAGATCCGGAAAGGCGATACGGTTGTTGATCTGGGTTCAGGGGCGGGAAACGATTGTTTCGTTGCCCGGGCATTGGCTGGAGAAAACGGATATGTTATCGGAGTAGACATGACCGAAACGATGATAGAAAAGGCTAGAGAAAATAACCAGAAGCTGGGGTTCGAGAATATTGAGTTCCGTCTGGGCGACATTGAAGAATTGCCGGTGGATGACAACTCGGTAGATGTGGTAATAAGCAATTGTGTGTTAAACCTGGTGCCTGATAAGAGCAAGGCGTTTGGCGAGATTTTTAGAATTATGAAATCGGGAGCTCACCTTTCGGTATCGGACATCGTTTTGAGAGGCGAATTGCCTGTGAAAATCCGCCTGGCAGCAGAGATGTATGCCGGTTGCGTGTCGGGGGCAATGCAGATCGATGATTACCTGAAGGTCATGAGTGATAGCCAACTGGCGAATATCAAAATCCAAAAAGAAAAGCTCATTACCATACCCGATAGCCTGTTGCTAAAGTACCTCAGCCAGAAAGAGCTTGATGAATACAAAAAATCAGAAAAGGGAATTTATAGTATCACCGTATACGCTGAAAAACCTTAATACCAAGAAGACATGCAATCAAATAAGCGAATTGGGGTTTTTGAGAAGTACCTGAGCATTTGGGTGGCATTGTGCATTGCAGGAGGCATCCTCATTGGCACTGTTGCTGGGGATGGAATGCAGTGGCTCAGTAAAATGGAGATCAACAAGGTAAATATTCCCATAGCTGTTCTGATATGGCTTATGATTTATCCCATGATGCTTCAAATCGATTTCTCGGGTTTGAAGACAGTAAGGAGAAATCCAAAGGGTCTTGTCCTTACCGTTGTAGTGAACTGGCTTATCAAACCCTTCACTATGGCTTTCTTTGCTTGGATTTTCTTTTCAAAGATTTATGCAGCTTATATATCCCCTGAAATGGCAGGCGAATATATTGCAGGAGCAATATTGTTGGGAGCGGCCCCCTGTACTGCTATGGTTTTCGTGTGGAGTTACCTTACCGATGGGGATCCAACCTATACTCTGGTGCAGGTTTCAATCAACGACCTGATCATTCTTGTTGCTTTTGTTCCCATTGTGGGGCTTCTACTGGGTATTACCAACATTACCATTCCATACAACACCCTTGTGTCAAGTATTGTGATATTTGTCGTTATTCCGCTGGTAGCGGGTTATATTACAAGCAGGGTGCTAATCCGTAAACAGGGCGAAGAATGGTTTAAGGCTGTTTTCCTGCCAAAACTTAAACCTGTTAGCATCATTGCCCTCCTTCTCACACTAATTTTACTTTTTGCTTTTCAGGGGCCGAACATCATCAATAATCCCCTCATTATCCTTCTGGCTGCCATTCCCCTGGTTATACAGACTTATTTTATTTTCTTTATTACTTGGTTTGCCGGGCGGAGAATGAAACTGCCACATGCGATCTGTTCTCCTGCTGCCATGATCGGAGCCAGCAACTTCTTCGAATTGTCGGTAGCCGTGGCAATAGCCCTTTTTGGACTGCAGAGTCCCGCTGCCCTGGTAACGGTTGTGGGCGTTCTGGTTGAAGTGCCGGTAATGCTATCACTCGTTGCCCTGGCAAATCGATGGAAATACTAGCCTCAAAAGCGTGAGGATGATGGGGTGATGACGAGACGACGTGACGGGGTGATGACGAGACGACGAGACGGGGTGATGACGAGACGACGAGACGACGTGACGGGGTGATGACGAGACGACGAGACGAGGTGATGACGAGATGTCTTGTACGTTAACCTTAACCTCAACCTTAACCTTAACCTTAACATCAACCTGAACCTTATCCTCAACCTCAACCTCAAGCTCAATCTCAATCTCACCTTCCCTCGTATTTCCACCTGCCCCCCCACGTAAAAACCGCAAAACAAAACAAGTGATGATTTTTTTTAATCAGGTATCTCACGGTATAATCATTTGAAGGAAAAGAATACATTGCATGTGATTATAACTTTTGTTTTCGGGGGATTCGGATTCCAAACCCAAAAGCTGATGGGTATTGACCGATAAGATTGTTCGGCGCGGAGTTTGGCTGGAAATTAAAACTACAAAAATGGATGTGAAAATAAAATCAGTGTTTCATTACGTCGGGGCAGGTTTTACATTTGGTTTTTTTGTGAGTCTTGCAGGATTGGCATTTGAAAATTCCAGACACAATATTCCACTGGAGCATGCATTTACCTCCCCGGTTCATTTTATTATGCCTCTCATTATGGGTTTAGCCACCGGCCTTCTGGCGTTTTTCTATCGGAAGAGGAGAGCGGAAAAGGTGCGTGTCGTAAATGAATACTCAAAAAACTTAAATTCTCTTTTGGAAGTAAATTACGCCCTTATTTCGTCAATTGACCTGGATGTCGTGCTTCAGGTAATTGTAGATAAATCGGTTCGGTTGTTAAGTCTGGATACAGGGGCGATATATCTGCATGAAAACGAAAAGATATACCTGGGAGCAACCACTCCGCCTCTGCCCAATGAATTTCCGGAAGCTTTGCGTTTCGATTTGCTTGAGAACCATCCTACAATTAGGAAATCCATTGAGACCAAAACCGCGGTAAGTATCTACGATGCTCATGAGGCCTTATTATCCGAAGCTGAACGGGAGATTGTGAAGGTTCGGAATTTGCGCTCGGTTTTATATATCCCGCTATTCATCGAACAACGCTCCATTGGCACGCTTATCCTGGGAACAACCCTCTCTACCCGTGCTTTTTCGGACGATGAGACAAAGCTCTGCAGCGCTTTTACCAGCCTCTCTGCATTGGCTATCGAAAATTCCAGATTGTACAAGCGAAGCAAAATAATTGCCAACGAACTCAGGAAAAAGAATGATGAGTTTTTAAGTTTGAACGAGCTGCTGAACGAATCCAATTTCAGAATTCAGAAAATAAACGAGGATCTTAGAATTTCAAAGGAAAGGGCAGAAGAGAGCGACCGTTTGAAAACCTCATTCCTGCAAAACATGTCGCATGAGGTTAGAACACCCTTGAATGCAATCGTGGGATTTGCCCAGCTTATAGCCGAGCCAAACCGAACCAACGGAAAGAACAGGCTGTTTTCCGATAAAATCATTTCGGGCAGCGACAAACTTATCGGAATCATCACGGATGTTATTGAAATATCGCAGATTCAGGCAAATCAGGTGCAGATGAAATCAGCGGAATTGAACCTGATTGCCTTAATCAATTCGATTGTAAACAAGTATGAGAAAAGGGCTGCTGAGAAAGAAATTGCATTTGTGTTTCGTCAGAATGTGCCTTACAAAGAACTAATTGTGAAATCCGACGGGGAAAAGCTGAAAAAGATCCTTTCGCATCTGATTCATAATGCCCTTAAATTTACCCAGGCCGGCACAGTTGAAATTCGATGCAAACTTGTGGACAGCGAATTGCAGATTTCTGTATCCGACACCGGTATTGGCATATCCCTGGAGCAGCAGAACATAATCTTCGATCCTTTCCGTCAGGTGGAAACAGGACTCATCAGAAGCTATGGAGGCAATGGAATAGGGCTTTCGTTAGTGAAGGCATATACCGAATTATTGAACGGAAGCGTGTCTGTTAAATCCAGACTCGGGTCGGGAACAACATTCGATATAGCTCTCCCCTTGAACATTATTGAAGCTAAACCCGATGATAAAATGCTTACTTCGGTGGAAGTCGATGCTCCCCCTTTTATAGTTGCCAGTGCGGTGGATACCATCCTCATTGTGGATGATGAGTATTCCAATTACCTTTACCTCTATGAGCTGCTGCAGCCTACGCACATTGAAATTCTGCATGCTTCAAATGGAAAGCAGGCAGTTGATATCTGCCGCACAAACAATGCGGTAGGCCTAATCCTGATGGATATAAAAATGCCTATCATGGACGGGGCCACGGCTGCCAAGCTTATCAGAGAGTTTCGCCCCAGCCTTCCAATCATAGCCCAAACCGCATACACACTCGAGCATGAAAAACTCGATAATGTAAAAGTCTTTAATGATTATATCATCAAACCCATAAACAAATACGAATTCCAGCAAAAAATGATGGTATATGTAGACCGCTAAGGTTTAGCTTTTCACTGAATTCAAAACACCTTTGAAATACCCGATCGATTCGGCAATCCCTGCCAATGGATCCTTCATGTCTTTTTCAAATTCGAGGCTGCACATTCCGTTGTACTTAATCTTGCGAAGTGTGGAAACAAACTTTGGGATGTCAATAATGCCTCTGCCCATTTCAACCGTCTTTCCTTCTTTTGTGGGTTTGTCGACATCCTTAATGTGAACATCATAAATTCGTTTGCTGTATTTTTCAAGGTCAACAGACGGATCCTGTCCGTCTCTTTCAGTGTGGCCGATATCGATGCAGATACCGATCCGGGGATCAAGGTCTTTTATGTGATCCCAAATATCGGTAGCGTTAGGATATAGTGGGCTGTCGGGACCATGGTTATGAATAGCCATCCTGAAATCGTATTCTTTTATCTTCTTCTCCACATAGGGGAGGAGCTCGTAGTTGGGAGCAGCCACAATCATATCAACCCCTGCTTTTTTCGCGTATTCGAAGGCCAGGTCAACCGTTTCGTTGGTCTTCATATAAATCACGCCCAAGGTGTAGACTCTGATCCCCGCGTTTTTGAACTTTGCGAGTACCTCATCGACCTGCTCCTGGCTGCTGTTCATAGGCATGTGGAAATCTTTCAGGGAGAGATTTTTCACCCCTATGCGGTTCATCATTTCAATGGTTTTCTCAACCGTGAATTCCTTGAACGAATATCCGGCCATTCCGATGCTAAAGGCATCCGTGCGGTTTTCGGCCTGTGATTTTAAACCTTCCGAGGCGTAGATCGGGGAGAGACCGGCTGCGAGGATTCCTGTTCCAGCAGTTCTGAGAAATTGTCTGCGTGATTTCATACTTTTTATATTATGGTTTATGACTAAAAAATTACATAAGCGTGAATTCCATTTTTGATTACTGCTAGCAGGTTTCGCGATTCAACTATACTCTTAATTTGAAATCAAACTTTTGACAACAATTTTAAACGTCTGCTATATGACTGCCAATAATTTCCTTTTGTTGAATCGTTAAGAAACGAAGCGGCTGTCATTTTTTCCACAACATCGGATTTTGATAACATCATTGTCATAAGATCATCAAAAATCTTTTCACTAATTTGCGAAATTTCTGCGAGTCTGGAAAATTGTTTCCTGATTTTTCCTTGAGCGATTTTTCCCGGCAGCAACCCTCCATCCAGTGCAAAGTCTTTGTCATCAATGTGAATACGACTATTTAAAAGGTCATAGGCAGGACTCAATCGGTAGTCGCCCATAGGTGTTTCAAGCAGGGAGAAGTTTTTAAAGTGCGCATCCCCATTTGAGAACAGATAATTAAAGATAATTAATTTCAATAGCTTCGGAGCTTCTAATTTATATGTGGATAAATGAGTTTGCATTAATTCAAAAAGTTCTGAATAGTTCCCCAAATACTTGTAGTGCTCGCCATGGGTCTGTGGGGTTCTGCCAGCCAGGGAGGCAAAATCATCCTGTGCCAGTTTTGAGCCGTCTTTACTAACATCGAAACGTTTGGTAATATATGCGGGAGAGCCATCTTTGAAGAAAATCAATGCGTTTTCAGCCGTTTCTATTCCATATAACTGACGGGCAATCTGCATTGTGAGATGTTCGTTAGCAGGCATTTGGTCAGGGTTTTTGCCAAAACCAGGAACGGATTTTAGAATATAAGTTCCACGCTCACCTTCGTTTACAAGTCTCAATTTGTTTTTGTCAAGCAATACGGAGAATTTTTCCTGAACGCCGGAAATTGACATTCGTTTTCTGTTTTGCTCAAAAAGAATATCGGTTTCCGAGCTTGATGCCGGTGAATTGTAGACTAATACATGATAGACTGCCTTTCCCTGAAAAACGCGATTCAAACAGGTCCTGCTATATTTATTAAAGCCTTCTGCCAAAGTGCCGGGGCAGTATTTTATTTCAGGTAAACTCATTACTTTCCTGTTTTAATAACTCTAACGGCACCAATGCTGTCGTACTTTGCAGTAGCCATGAGTAATCCAAAATAATCCGATGGGTCAATTCTGTTTAGTTTGCAAGCTGCTTGTTTGTTAGCCCCTTCAGGCAGCATCTGGAAAAAGAAGGGGAATAAGAATTTTGAGTGAAACTCTTTTTCGATTTTTGGCATTGTAAGACTGATACCCGGCTTGTTGCTGTCTGCCAGCCAGGTATCCGTATATGCGAATGTGAAAGTGCCGTCATCATGTTGGGTCAAAACACCAGATTCCTCATCCTTGTAAAGAATTTTTGCCTTTCTCATTTGTTGCGGGTAACAGTTTTAAGTTTTAAATTAACTTCCATACCCAAAACGTCGGCTATTTTTTGCAATGTTTTTAAGGTGGGATTCCCCTTCCCGCTTTCAAACTGCTTCAGTGTTCTTAAGCCAACACCCGATAATTCGGCCAGGGTTTCCTGAGTAACTTGCAGCGCATTCCTGCGTTCTTTTATTGCGTTTATCAATTCTGTAAAGTGCATTGTATAGCTCTTTTCTGTGCAAAAATACAATTATTTTGGTTATATGCAATAAAAAGAGCTATATATAGCACTATTGTGTGTATATTAAAACTCGCTCAATACAGGAAGTTCTTTATTGTCAAAATCAAATAAACTCTGATTTTCCCACGGAGACCCGTCCAGGGCATTTTCTCCTTTCCAGGCTATCAGTTCGGCCCCCCAATAGCAAAATCCGATAGACCCTTTAACCTCTTTTGTTATGGTTTTGATGTTTCTTATAAAATCTTTTTGCCCCTGGGGAGTGGCAGGAAATTCCGGCAGGATTAATTGCTCCTCCAAACCCACAATATTGTTTGTCCAATCGTTCCAGGTAAGGGTGAACGGGTAGGCTGTTTCAGCAATAACGATTTCTTTATTAAATGTCTGACTTAAATACTCCATTTTGATTTTAAGTTCGTTCAGGTTTTTACCGTGCCAAATTGGGTAATACGACAGTCCAATGATGTCGTAATCCAGGTTAACCATCTGCTCGTAAAACCAAGTTGAATTGTTTATTCCCGCAAAGTGTATAATGATTTTGGAAGCGGGGGAGTATTCCCGCACCGATGCAATAGCCACAGACATCAATTCACCAAATTGCAGGGGGTTGGTATCCAACTTTCCCTCAGGATGTAAAAAGCCGGAATTGATTTCATTGCCAATCTGGATCAGTTCGGGCTTTAGCTGCATGGCAATTTTTTGCGTGTATTTCTCTACGCTGTCTTTTAATTCCATGAAGTCAGCGGCTTGCCATTGCAAAGGCATTTCCTGATTTCCAGGGTCGGCCCAGGTATCTGAATAATGAACTGTTAACCATATTTTGAAACCCAGTTTCTTTAATCTTTTTGAAAACGCTGAAACCTCATCAAAACCCGAATGCCCAGTTGAAGGATTCACCCAAAGGCGCAGTCTTATTGTGTTTACTCCGTTTCTTTTAAGTATACTTAAAAGATCTTCTTTTTGATTATCAGCGTTGTAAAATGCCGGATTTGACAACTCAATTTCCGGATATGCGGAAATATCGGCTGCTGAAATGAAATCCCCTGCATTTATCGTATCCGGAGGATAAATTTGATTATCGCTTTTCCCACACGACAATAGAATTACAATCGATAAAAATAGATGTGTCGCTCTTTTCATTTCAAATTACCTGTAAAGATTGATGCAAACATTAATTTGTTCGGAAAGTTAAGCAAATTCTTTAGATGCCCCTGATATAGAACCAGCTTATGCGCCGGTTGCGGAAATTGGCCTTGTTTGGTATTTCTGCCGATATTTCTCGAGCCTTGCATTATTGTCCGGCTGGCATACCTCATGGCGTAAAACGAAAAACAGTTCGAAAAGCCGCCCTTAGTCACCCTGGAAGGAAAGACGTATTATTTTCACAAAAAACCTTGTTTAAAAATGGGATTGAATTGTAATTTTTTAAAAATATGTTCGTAGATTTGCGAACAACGAATAATAAAAAACTTAGCCATGAATATTAAGATCTTAGGTACGGGTTGTGCAAAATGCAAATCGCTTGAGCAGGTTACCCGCATTGCAGTGGCTGAAATGGGAATTTCGGCCGAGGTTGTAAAGGAGGAGGATATTGTTAACATTATGAATTATGGTGTTATGCGCACACCTGCTTTGGTTATTGATGAAATAGTAGCAATGAGCGGCCGTGTACCTACCTTATCCGAGACAAAAGAAATCCTAAACAAATACAGAAAATAAACAATGAAAACCCTTCGTATTTTCTATGCGGTAGCTTTGCTCTTAGCCGTTTTCGGCTGCAATGCGCAAACTACAAAAGAGTCGTCTGCTGTTGCTGATGTGGGTACGGTAAAAGCCTATTATTTTCATTTCAATGCCCGCTGCACAACCTGTAAAACAGTCGAGGCTCAAACAAAATCCGACATAGAACAGCTTTATCCTGAGCTTGTAAAATCGGGTAAGGTTAGTTTCGCTGCAGTAAACCTCGATGAGCCGGAAGGTAAAAAAATCGGTAAGGATGTTGGCGTAAGCGGACAGACGCTTTTACTGGTAAAAGGCGACAAGAAGATCAATATAACCAATGAAGGCTTTATGTATGCCGTTCGTCAACCCGAAAAGTTTAAGTCAATTATCAAAGAAAAGGTTGATGGATTATTGGGGATTTAGCAATTCGACTTTTGGAAAAATTGTTTAGTGGAATTCAGACAAACAATTTGTTTAAGTGTCATGCCGCTGGATTTCAGCTGAATCCTATTGTTGAATTAGTAAGATAATTTATGAACGAATTCTTTACCAGCCTGTTGGAGGGCAGCAATCTGCCCTGGGTTTCAGCTTTTGTGTTGGGTCTGATGACCGCAATCAGCCCCTGTCCACTTGCCACAAATATCACGGCCATTGGGTTTATCAGCAAGGATATTGAAAACCGGAACAGGGTTTTTGTAAACGGATTGTTATACACACTGGGTCGGGCTATTTCATACACTGCTTTAGCTTTCATAATTTTTCTTGGTGCAGATCAATTCAAGTTTGGCGGATTTTTTCAGCAGTATGGCGAGAAAATACTTGGGCCTCTGCTTATTGTTATCGGACTGTTTATGCTGGATTTCATCAAAATAAAATTCCCCGGATTGAACGGCCTTACTTCAAGAATGCAGAACAAAAAGAAATGGAGGTATGTTGATGCTATTTTATTGGGTTTGGTGTTTGCCTTGGCGTTTTGTCCCTACAGTGGCGTATTGTATTTTGGCATGCTGATTCCAATGACTGTTGCAAGTGCTTCAGGCCTTTATCTCCCCATTGTTTTTGCCCTTGCAACCGGAATTCCTGTAATACTTTTCGCATGGATAATTGCCTATGCAGTGTCGGGTATTGGCGGGATGTATCAAAAGATAAAAACCTTTGAAATATGGTTCCGTCGTATAATTGCGGTTCTTTTCATAGCGGTTGGGATTTATTATATAATCAGGGTATTCTTCTAATAAAATTATCCTCGTTGTTCGTTTTTTCTCGGGCAGAAATTATTTTGAAAAATGAAAAAAGAAAGAAGAATAAAACTCTTGGCCACGGTTTCGATTGTGCTTCCGGCATTAGTTCTGCTGTATTATTTCCTTCAGCCTTTAGTTGATTATGCAACCTTTGAATTGTTGGGGCTAAATCCTGATTCTCACCTGGGGACATCCATCAATTTCTTTATTTACGACACCATCAAAATCCTGATTCTGCTCTTTCTCATCAGTTCTCTCATGGGATTGGTAAATGCCTATTTCCCAATCGACAGGCTTCGCATTTATTTAACCACTACAAAGATGTACGGGCTTCAGTACTTCTTCGCATCTTTATTTGGAGCCATTACTCCCTTTTGTTCTTGTTCTTCCATCCCCTTGTTTATCGGATTTGTGAAAGGTGGAATTCCCCTGGGAGTAACTTTTGCGTTCTTAATTACCTCCCCTTTGGTAAATGAAGTCGCTGTGGCAATGTTTTTGGGGCTATTCGGAATAAAAGCCACAATAATTTATGCCGGTAGCGGTATTCTTTTGGGAACTATTGGGGGATTCATTCTCGGGAAGATGAAACTGGACCGGCATTTATCCGACTGGGTAAAGGAAATCCAAGCCAGTTCGGAACAGAAATCGGAACAATGGGAAGTTGACAAAACTCCGTTTATCGACCGGCTTCCAGTTATTATCAATGAGGGATGGGATATTGTTAGGAAAGTGTTGGTTTATGTGATTATTGGAATTGCCATTGGAGCAGCCATGCACGGGTATGTTCCCGAGAAATTCTTTTCAGAATATCTCTCGGCCGACAAATGGTATTCGGTTCCTCTAGCCGTAATACTTGCCGTGCCGATGTATGCCAATGCAGCCGGGATTGTTCCCGTCATCCAGGTTTTTGTGGCCAAGGGAGTCCCCATGGGAACGGCTATAGCTTTTATGATGGCCGTTGTAGGTCTGTCGCTGCCCGAAGCAACGTTGCTTAAAAAGGTGATGAACTGGAAACTTATTGGGATTTTCTTCGGAACCATCACCCTGTTTATTATTCTATTGGGATACTTATATAATTTGATACTATAATGAGAACAACAGATCAACCGATATTTCAAAAATTTCATCTTGAAGGAGTGCGGTATATTGACCCTTCTGATGCTTATGAAGCTCTTGTGAATTCAGAAGCGGTAATAATTGATGTGCGGGAAACTGACGAGTTGGAGCTTGAAAGCATACCGCTGGATCGGGTATTATACCATCCAATGTCGGTTATTATGGATCGCTTGCAAAATATCTCCAAAGATCAGAATATTATTCTGGCTTGCCCGGTTGGTGTGCGAAGTGCAAGAGTCTCAAACTTACTTGGCCGCCTTGGATATTCGCATGTTGCTAATCTGGACGGGGGATTGAAAAACTGGAGGTCAATCGGATTGCCTTTCCAGAGTAATAGGCCTGTTAGCGGTTGCGGATGCAATTCGCCCGAGCCGATCAAAGCAGATACCAATTCTTCAAATATTCTTGCGGTTGAGAACCTAAGTCAGAATATTGATTTTAAAAATCTGAGGAGACTTTAAGTACCAAAACCAAGAACCAAAATACCTATCAATCATGAAAACAAAATCCCTGGGTTTTATCGGAGGAGGCAGAATCACAAAAATTATCCTCCAGGCTTTTGAAAACAATGGCATAACATTCGAAAGAGTTGTTGTTGCCGACACCAATCAGGAAGTCCTGAATTCTCTCAAACTAAAGTTCCCGAAGATTATTGTTACTTCTGATAATTTGAAGGAAGTGGTGCAAAATGAAATCGTGTTTATTGCACTGCATCCGCCAGTTGTTATGGATACCCTTGCAAAGATCAAGGACTTTGTAAATAAAGAATCTGTATTTGTTTCTCTTGCTCCGAAACTCACTATTGAAAAAATGTCAGCGGCATTAGGCGGATTGTCCAACATTGCCAGGATGAACCCAAGTGCTTCGGCCATTGTAAACAAAGGTGTAAATCCCATAACTTTTTCAAATGAGATGCAGGTTGATATAAAAAACCAGTTACAGGAACTTATGCGCCCACTTGGATCAACTCCTGTTGTGGAAGAACCTAAAATAGAGGCGTATGCTATGATAACCGCAATGGGGCACACCTACTATTTTTTCCAGTTGCAGAAACTTAAAGAACTGGCTGTGTCATATGGGATGGATGAGATGGAAGCGAAAACCGCCATCACCGAAATGCTTTGGGGAACAACGGAAACTCTTTTTAAATCGGGCTTGTCGTATAGCGAAGTAATCGATTTGGTTCCTGTGAAGCCCTTAGGCGAAGTGGAAGAAACCATTAAAGCCTATTACGATCAGTATTTAAATGGGCTATTCAATAAGATCAAACCTTAATTTGTATTGAGGAAGTTTTAATTTTTTCCAATTTTTGATCTTGGATATTTGGAGTTGGATGAACCCATTTCCACATTTGTTTATTCTAAAACAGATTGGGAAACAAAATTCTTTTTTACCCCACTTTATCAAAACATCAAGAAAGAAGGCATTAAGCTTATGGGGTTAGCCTTAAACCGCCTTGAATAAGCTGATAACTCCTACTTAATCTTTATTTTTTACCGATAAAGAAAGTCAGCTTGTATGTTAAATTTTTACTACATAAAAAGATTTATTGACATTGACCCTTTAGGCCAGAAGCTTAAAAGCAATTATTGCGATAATACTTCCAATCCAATTCACATCAATTTGGACTATGTGTGTTGACAAATCTCAATAATTTGCGTTTCAGCTCATCTTCATTTATGGGTTTGGAAATGTAATCATCGAAAGTCATTGCTCCATAGATTTCCCGATACTGTTCCAAAGAATAGGCCGATTGAGCAATTATTGGCAATTGAGGCCGGAATTCTTTAATCTGCTTGCTTGCTTCGTGCCCGTCCATGGTGGGCATTTTGATGTCCATCAGAATCAGGCTTATGTTTGAATTCCCCATGCAGATTTCAATGGCTTCTTTTTCGTATTTGACATGAATTAGAATTAATTCTTCAGCTCGTTTTTTCTTTTCTTTATTTTGATATTTAAGCTCAATATTTGCAATATCCAATTCGTCGGCTCGCTTTTCTCTCTCTTCATTCTGAAAAGAGGAATTCATTCTAAGAAACTCAATGTGGTTTTTTAACTGAACAACCTGATTTTCCAATTCTACATATGTGAGTTTTTTTTCATCTGGTTTTCTAATATAATTGGATTTAACAATTTACATCCAATGCTCAGACGTGACGTTTTGAAATGATAATTATGTTCTGAGGCTTTCAACCATTTTTCCAAATTCAGTCTTTTTTATATGGACATTTGGCTTAAAACTCGGGAATGTTTTAATTATGATGTTTTTAGAATTTACAAAAGTAATGTTTTATACAAGCTTTTCAGTTGAAATCCTGATTATGAATCTCCCCTGGGGTGGCAATTATAACAAGCACCACTGGCATAGGAATAACCACTCTCGCCGTTGTGCTCATTGTCCATATCGGTTTTATTGTGCTCATGACAATTGATGCAGCTGAAAGTGGAATAGTTTGAAAGGTTGATATGACAGTCGGTACATGTATTCCACTCCCCCCGGTGATTACCTGAGTAAATCGGGAATTGAGTATCGTGCTGAAGGTAGCTTGCCGGTTTCCAGTCAGGATTGGTGGTGTGACATTGGCTGCAGCTTGTCGAAAAACTTAAGGTTCTGTGATTTGGATTAACAGCAACATTGTAATCTGTTGCATGACATGCATAGCAATCATTGGATGTTGAAGTGTAATTCCCTTTATGGCAGTCGTAGCAGGAGGGGCCGCTATGTCCCAGAGTAAGTGGAAAACTGTTGTGATTAAATGTTGTAGGTTTCCAGTCTGGATTGGTCGTATGGCAGTCAGTACAAGTAATTGAGAATCCTGATGACTGATGGTTCGGGTCGGTTGTGCTTGCGTAATCAGGTTGATGACAGGAATAACAATCCCCTGAGATTACCGAAAAATTGTCGTTTTTATGGCAATCGATGCACGCGGGATCTGCATGCCCTAGTGTTAGGGGGAACTTTGTGTGATCAATATTTGCAGGTTTCCAACCCGGGTTTAAGCTGTGGCATTCTTCGCAATTGTTTGAAAACCCAGAAGCCCTATGGTTTGGATTTGTAGTAGCAACATATTCCTCTTGATGACATGAATTGCATTCCGGCTGCGTATCGCTGTATCTGCTTGTTTTATGACAATCTGCGCATAAGGGTTCTGAATGTGCATTCACTAGGGGAAAATACGAGTGGTCGAATCCTGGGCCTGCCCATTGGTTTGAGTTTATAGAATGGCAGAGTATACAGTTATCGGAAATGCCAGACTCAAAATGGTTTGGATTGGTTGTTGCCAAATAATCTCTTCTGTGACAGGAAATACATTCAACGTCAGGAACGTCAAACCTGATGAGGTTTTCCGACTTGTGACAGTCAAAGCAGTCTGCTGTCCGGTGAGCACCTAAAAGGGGAAACCGGCTCATCTGGTGGATCTCGGTGATATTTTTTACCAGCCAGGATTCAGGTGTGTGGCAGCGGGAACAGTCCGATCCCACAGTACTTTGATGGGGGTCTGTATGACATGAAACGCACTCGGTTTTCGCCTCCGAAAACACAAGTGTTGGGTGACAATTCCTGCAATCTGCCTGTATATGTTGTCCAGTCAAAGGAAGCCTGGTTGTACCATGGTCAAAAGAATAAATCTCCTTATCGATTTCCCATCCTTTGGCGCTGTGACAAGTATTGCAGCTGATCTGAAAATCAGAGCCATGGGGAGAGTCATCCAACCAACCTGAAATAATCAGTATAATGAAAAGAAACAGTAATGCAACGAGTTTCATTGTTATCGTTTTTAGCTGAGTCTAAAACCTTTTCCTTACTTGTAAATAAATCCGGTTATACCTGTTTTGATCTTCCAAAGTGCCTTCATAGTTAACCGAAAGTGATATTTTCGGGTGAAATTGCCAGTAAACATTTGCTTCGGCAATGTTTTGGCTTATATCAAGCAGATTTTCAGGCCTTTGGTAATTGATATAGCGGTAGCCAAGTCCTGTCTGTATCTTCCCATGTGCCAGATCACGGTTAATACTAATCCCAAATATTTTCCCATTCAAATAGCTGGTCTCCAGATATGTCGCCATAAGAGTTGCATTTATATTGATCCCCGGAATCCGATTGTAGCTTACATAGGCGTAAGCGTTTTTCGAGGGCTCGGGGTCTGATTTTAAAAAACGGTAACCCGATTGCAATCCAACCATAATATCTTTTGTAAGCTTGTAATTCGTCTGCAGCCTGAATCCTTGCCTCAATTCTTTTTCGAACAAGGTGTCGATCAGAGATTTGTAGGTCTCATAATACATTACATTTTTTCTGGCATCATAGGAACCGGAAACCGTAAACCTTTTTGTCATCTTATAACGCAAGGACAAATATAAACCGGTTGGGTCAACTGTACTCTTTGCTACCCCATTTTCAAGTTTAAAGAGATCCAATTCGAATGTGCCGAACAAATATATGTTTTTCGTAAGGTTACTGGAATGCTGAAAATATAGAAACCTTCGGTCTGTTTTCGAGTGATTGGTTTGCTGCATGAACGCAAGGGAATTCTCACTGTAGCTGTTAATTCCTTTGGTGTTAAAGGCTGCATATGCACCATATTGAAACAGAGACGGATTGAAGCCGTAATTTGTATAATCCGGTCTGAATCCGGTCAGCGCTCCGAATGTAAATCTCTTATAGGTTTTCTCATATTGCAGACCGTCTATGGCCCCTATGCTGGAAATTTTTGGGTTGATTCGTCGTCCAAGGCTGATGCGTGAACTTTCATCAAGCTCATATTTAACAGCCAGGGTATATATTTTCAATGCATTGAAAAGGTTTGCCTGAACATCAGCCCATTCATCCTTTTTGTGCCGGAAGGAAGCATAAGTTTCGGCTGAAAACCTTGAGTTTGCAATATTTCTAGCATCCAGGGAAAGGGTGTATCGAAGGCGCAACGAATTGTCTGCAGAGGTGTTTGAAAAATCGGAGTAAGAATAAGCAGACAAGCTTCCTCTTACCTTTTGCTTATGCGTAAGCTTAATGGATATCGTATCTTGAATTATTTCCTTTTCATCAATTGCTTCATTATATTTTTCAGTTTGATGAGGAACTGGTGTTTTTACCGTTATTCCAGGTCGTGCTATCAAAACATCAGCTACTTTAAGGGTAACAGATGAAATTACAGTGCAGACACAGGAAACGGATGAAAGGTTCGTGACAATTAAAACCGGGAGCATATCGCCGTTTGAGGACGTATAGAGAGTATCTCCGGCAGATATTCCCTCCGTAGATTTAAATTTCACATACACGTTCTGTGAACCAACAAAGGAAACCTGTCCGGATAGGTTTTCCTTTGCTTGTTGTCCCTGCGCTTTTATGGACAAAACGAAAACAAACATTATGAATGCGATTTTTTTCATTTTCATATCTTAGTCTTCCTCCCCATTAGGGTGACACCGCAGGCATTCTGTGCTGATATAGGAGTAGCCCTTTACTTCTCCCAGGTGTTTGTCGTCCATGTCGGTTTTATTATGCTCATGACAATTCAGACAGCTGAAAACATTATAATTGCCCGTGTTAGTATGGCAATCCGTACATGCATTCCATTCCCCGTTATGTTCACCCGAATATATCGGAAACGACTCACTGTCGTGTTGTCGGTACGATGCTGGTTTCCAATCCGGAGTCAGCGTGTGACAAAGATTGCAGGTTTCAGGAAAGCCAAGTTGCTCATGGTCAGGATTGGTTGTAGCTATGAAATCTGCCTGATGGCAACTGCTGCATGCACGACTCAGACCTGAATAGCTATCTCCGGTATGACATTCAGCGCAGGCAATAGCGTGAGACTGCTGTAATGGGAAAAATGCATGATTGAAACCTGCTCCTTCCCAACGGGCAGCATTTATTGAGTGGCAACCGGAGCAGTCATCCGAAAAACCTGCAGATACATGATTTGGAAGGGTAGTAGACAGATAGTCATCCCTATGGCAATCGATACAGCTTAT